>JANNRO010000525.1:0-7741 GCA_031401505.1 Planctomycetia bacterium | reverse complement strand
GTCGGAACCGAGCAATCCGTCGGCCCCGCGCAGTCTCACGACCAGCGATCCCGGACGATCGAGCCGAATCTCGCCGAGGGCGGACGCCCGGCCGGATTCGACTTTCAACCGACCGAGCGGAACGGTCCTGAATCCTACGGCCATGAAAGTGACCTCGTAGGCATGTGCCCATTTTTGCCATAACCACCCCCTCTGAAACGACTTGCGGATGGATCATCGTAGCGGGTCCGTCATCTCCGGCTCCGCCGCTCAGGCAGCGGTTCCGTACGTGGGGGTGCGGAGTAATCTCCGCCGTTGCGTCGAACGCTTCTCCCACGGGCTCGATTCAGTTCCTCATGAATGACTCCGTATGCGTCGAGCGGCGCCCGCCACTTTGCCCACCACCGTGCCCGTGGAGCGTCCGCACCCTTCGTTTCCCTTCGTCATCCTTCGCGAAGGGCTCGTCGACCCCGATCGCGCCAACGGCCAACTGGCGGCGAAGGAAGACGCAGGATGACGAAAATTGACGAAGCAGAACTGGAGCGGCCGAAGGGATTCGAACCCTCGACATTCAGCTTGGGAAGAGCGACGCGGGCTCCCGTGTCCCCCACTCGACGGCAGAGCCCTCCGTGTCCACGCGACGCACCCGGCACGACGGGGCGAACAGCGCAGGCTCGCTCCCCAGCGATGGGCGGCGGCGAGTCCTGCGTCTCGAGCACGCGGCGGTGCGCACGACCCGTCCGAGGCGTCGGCGCTTCCAACGCGAACGTCGACCAAGCGGTCTAGACTGCGCATCCGACTACCGATCAGCAGCGCTGGCGGAGCGACGACGGCGCGGCTCGACGGATGAAAGAACCGCCAGATGGGCCTCGAGTTCGACCACGTCTTCGCCTTCGTAAACCCAGGTTGCCATGAGGCCGACGTCCTTGCCGCCGCCGGGTTCTCAGTCCTGCCACCGCGTCACTTCACAGGACAGGGGACGGCGAATCGCAGCGTCCTCTTCGACGCTGCCTATCTCGAGCTTGTCCACCTCACGTCGCGCACCGAGGCGGAGAGCGACGAATCTCGGCTCGACCGGCGCGCCGACTTTGCCGTGACGGGACACTGTCCTTTCGGCATCGGCCTCCGTGGCGTGATGCGATCCGAGGAGCAGACGGCGTTCGTCCCCTACCACCCGCCGTGGGGCACCCCCGGATACCCGCCGATGCTCCTGCACCGCACGAGCGTCGAGCGACCTGGACTGCCGTTGGTCTTCGTCTCGCAGCCGCGGGGCACGAACACCGTCGAGTCGATGCGGCCCGGCGCGTGGAAGACGCTCGACCCTGCGATGCTTGCCCATCGGAACGGCGTCACGGGCATCGCCTCGGTCGAGTTGACCATCCGTGACACGCGAGGTTGGCCGCTCGACCCGCCGCCGCCCGGCGTCTTAGTGCGTAACGGCCCGGCATTTCACGCCACTGTGCGCCTCGAGGGCCGCCTCGGCGCGCCGATCCAATTGGCGCCGTGGATAACGCTCGTACCGGCATGACTTCGAACTGAACATCATGTTCGGGGCACCGTCCCCGAGTTTGCGGAAACGACCCGGGTGGCAGGGTGGCTCCCGACGCCAGCAAGCGCCGGGAACGCATCCCGCAGCAATTCCAACACGTCCCAGTCATCTCGAGGCAAGCGCCGGACAAGCGGTTTTCTGGAAGGCCCCCAGATGCTGATGGCGATGCGACTGCCGTCGCGACTCCGTGCTTTCTAACCACGTGGTCGGAGGCCCGTGTATCGAGGAGGCGACGCACTCCGGTCAGGGCTCCCCGCGCGCGACCGTTTCCAGATCACCGTGGGGCTCGATTCGCAGTCGATCTCCGTCACGCAGGACCTGCGCGACGCACCCGTCGCGTGCTTGCCCCTCGACGGTTCGTGATTCGCCGTATGCAACGAGCGCGAACTGAGCCCGCGGGAGCCGCGGATTGATCCCGCGGGCGATCAGGACCTGCCACCATGGGGTGACCGAGCCCGGGAATCGGTAGTACGGACACACCCACGCAATGAGATCGCCGTTCGCCGCAACGCCGCAGAGGTAGAAGTGCTTTGTTCGATCGGGATAACGGTCGTCGATGGGCCAAGGGTCCGTGTTGTCCTTGCGCACGTGGACGATCTCAAACGGGTCTCGCTCACATCGAGTCGTCGCGCGGATCGCCTCGAATTCAGGCTCGCTCCCGAGAATGACGAAGGCGCGACCATCGAAGGCGAGGAAGACGTGAAACGCGAGCATTGCGATGGCACGACTGTCCTCGGAGGTCGTGATTCGCTCGGTGCGACATTTGACTGTCTTCCCCGCCAACCCGAGTGCATCTGGGTCCATGCCGCAACCGGGAAAGAGCGCATCGACGGCCGCCCACGCTGGCGCTTTCGGCAAAGCGTAGAATCTCTCGACGATGTAGCCGTCCGAGTCGAGCCCCGTTGCCTCGTCGGTTACGTCTTCCGCCGAGATCGCCCACCCCGGAACGGGCCAAGTGCGATAGGAGCCGTCAAGAACCCTCAGAACGACCTGATCGGCGGGGAGCAAGTGCGCCGGCGGCTCGACGAAACCGAGCACGGGGTAGGGAAGATCGGGAACTTCAATCTGTACGAGTGGATAGCCCGGTCGTCGATACGGCCCACGCTGCGCGCGCGGGCGACCAGGCTTCGAGGGAAGCATCGCGCGAAAGAGCCCGTAAGTCCCGTGCTCAAACAGCGTACGGTAGAGAGGCTGCGTCACTCGTTCGTTGCAGCCCTTCACGCCGCGAGTTTCGTCGCTCTTGCAGAGCACGCGCTTCCCGACGCCCGGAATGGGGAATCGTCCGAGCGCCTTCGGGATAAGGTGCTCGCCGGTATCCGCGGGTTCGACGCCGCAATAGATACACAGGTCCGCGTGAGACTTGCCAAAGCCCTTCATTGTCTCGCTCTGCCGATGTCGAGGTTGTCGCCCCGACTGTGAAATGGGTCGGTCATCGTCAATTCGACTCCTCGCCGCGTTCCATCATGTCGCGAAAGATTCGATATTGTTCTGAGAGCCTCTCCAAGTGCGGTCCGGCAAGTACGGCAAATGCCGCCCTCGTGGCGGCGTCGGCGTTCGCGTCGGGCGATGTCAGAGGTCGAAGTATTAGGACAGGTTCTAAGCCGTCGTCCTGCAGCCGGTCGAAATCTGCCGTCGGTGCTCTGTCGAGCCACTCGCCCTATGTCCTCAAACTCGTGAAGCTCGGCGGCTACCTCGCTCGAGCACACGACCCTACAGCCGGAAACATGGTTCTCTGGCGCGGGACGACGCGACCGACTGAAATCGAACTCGGGCTCACGTTGCGCGCAGAAGTTGTGGAAATTTTAGCGGCGCGCCTGACGCAAACTCAATCCGAACCGATTGAAAACGATCAAACGTTCGCACTGTCAATGGCTATCTCGGGGACCCGGCGCTCTTCTCTATCCGCTGAATCGCCGCCTCGACGTCGCGCACCCCGATCTCCCTTCCACTCTGTCGCTCTCGATCACGTAGTGATACGAGCGTGGGAATTGAGACTCGGGCCGCTGAGCCAATCGCCGCGAGTTCCGCCGCAGCGGCCTCGCAAACCCGCAGATCGAAGTCCGCAGCCCGCTTCGACAGGAGGCAGACAACCACTTCGTTTGGAACGATTCGGCGAAGCGCGAGCACCACTTCACGTCGAACGGTCCAGTCGCGATCCGTCAATCCGCCGTCGATCACCCGCCGATCGAGAGGAGGATCCCATGGGGCCAGGCTGGCGAGCGCGTGCCACATCGCTCGGCGTATGCCCGCATCGTAGTGTGAGAGATGAGTTCGAAGGAATGGAGCGACGGATCGCCGTGCATCGTTGGAGATCGCGTCCCGTGAGGCGTGGCGGGCAACCACCCAGGCAGCTGCCCTGCGGACGGATTCGTCAGCGTCGGCAATCGATCGCGCAAGCAATACAAAGTCGTCCGTGAGCAACGGCGGCGCCTCTTCCCACGCGTCCAAGGCGAGCAACCGACGACCGGAAGACTCCGCAGCGAGGGCAAGCCGCAGATACGGCCATGACCGCTCGCCGATCGATCCGAGCGCCGAAGCGGCGGCGCGGGCGTCATAAGCCGATTCGGACTCAAACACGGCGACGATCTCCGGGAATGCTGGCGCCGCGACCGCGCCGAGACTGCCGAGCCAGTTGACCGCATCACGATGAATGCCGGGATGCGGACGAGCCCGAATCAATGCGGCAATTGTCCCGACGTGAGGCGCAAACAGACGTAGGGCGTCGGGTGACGAGAGGGAGCCGCAGAGATAGTCCATCGCCCGAATCGCGTTGGTCACGTCCTGCCGGTCGGACTCCGGTCGTGACACGATTTGGAGCACAGCTGGCACGATCGCGCGTACCATTCGCTCTTCGCGAGTTACAACAAACGGAACAGTTGCGTAGGAAATCGTATGACTGCGGATCGCGGCCGCGGCACGAATAAGCGCGTCGACGGGCGCGGCCCCGCCCCCAACGAGATCGTCGAGCGCTAGATCGAGGGCTCGTAGCGTCCTCGGAACCGGATCTTCGGGCGCTTCATCCGCCTGGACCCCAGCAGCGAATGTAACTGCCGTCATGAGCACGGCCGAAATCATTGGTGCCGAATGAAGGATGCGCCTCAACGGAGTCCTCCAATCGCCTCGGCGATCTTCTGGGCATGTCCGTCATAGGCGTCCGGTCGCAGTTCCCCCGGCGCTGGCGTCTCTCCGGGTCTGCTTGAACTGGATGGGGTATCTGTGTACAGGACGGCGCTGTCCGCGACTTTTGTGAAGTCCGCCGGCAGCTGGAAGCAGGAGAAGAACGCGAGCAACCTCACGCCCGGAGCCACGACTGCAGCCGATTTCAGTTGTAGGTCGAAGAAGTAATAGCCAGACTCCTTCGTCCTGCTCACAATGTAGCCATGCCCGAACATGACTTGGGTCTCCCGGCAGGGGTCCTCTTTTGTGAGTTCCTGAAGCAGACGCCCAGTTGCTTCCCTAAACTCCGTCGACGCACGCTTGGCGGGATCAACCTCGTCATCCCGAACTATCCGCACGCGACTCGTGCCATAGTGCTTTGTCAGGGCAGCCAACGCCTTGCGAACGGCTGCACCATAGGCAAGCTGCTCCGCCTCACCCCACGTTTCGGGAGTCATGCCGATGGCCATGACCTCGGCCCTAGTGATATGGATCACGCCGTATGCTTGGCCGCAGGGACACTTGGACGCATCGTAGAGCCCGAAGGGGTCAAAGCCATTTCGGTAGTTGTTCGCGAGAAAAGCGTATCCATTGCCGAGGTTGGCCCCGTCACCCCATCGCCCAATCGGATCTTCAGTAATGAACCGGCCGGTGTCGGGGTCGTAGTATCGGAGCGTCGCGTACAGAAGCCCAGTCTCGTCGTCGCGGTAGTAGCGCGCGTAGCCCTGCTGCCACCCAAAGGCAGACGCGCCAAGCAAATTGCCCGCCGCGCCAGTAATTGTCACCGCGCCGTCGTACGTGAACACGTAGGACTCGACGACAACGCCTCCTGGCCCTGACAAACCGACACAGTCGAACGCTCCATCGTAGAGCGGGTAGACCCACGAAGAGCCGCCGAGAAGGCCGCGTTGCCACGCCGCCGCGACTTGCGCAGTCTCGGCGCCGTAGTGGCGACGCGAATACAACCCGACGGCGTCATACTCGGCGCCCATCTCTAACCCCATCCAAGCGAACGTGCGCGTAGCCGAGCCGACCGTCTTGGAGGTCCGCCGGCCGTTCGTGTCGTACTCGTACGTCGCGACAAGCGTCCCGCTCGCCTTATTGCGTATCTCAACGAGCTGGTTTCGGTAGTCATACGCAAAGAGGAGCACGCCGTCGTCGCGGCGATTGCCGCTCGCGTCGCGCGCGTGCGTAGCCCCGCCCACAAGCGAGTAGAAGTTGAGTCCATCCGAAGTGTAGCCCGTCGTCCCAGCCCCGGCTCCCGTAACGACGACCTGTGTGCGGCTGCTTGCCGCGTTGTAGTCGATCGCGTGCGTCGATGCGACCGCCTGCGAGCCAGGGGTTGCGAACTCGGCCGCCGGATCCACGACACCAACCTTTACTTGGATTCGACGATAGAGACTGTCGAATCCGTAGTTGTCGCCGGTCCCGCCCGCGTGGTGCCGCTTTTCGTAGGCACGCTGATTCGCCGACGTCCATGCGTAGGTGAACTTCTTGAGCGACGCAGCGCCGAGAGTGTAGTCAATCGAAGTCGGACGCCACAGCGCGTCGTACGCGAGCATGCGCACCACGCCGTTTCCAAGCGCCTCTGTCAGGGCCCGCCGTCCGACAGACTGATATGTCGCAAGGGTCGGACCGCCCTGAATCGCAACGGACATGAGGCGGCCTGACGCATCGACCTGTCGATTCTCTACCGTCCCGTCCGGGTACGTCACGGACGTCAGTCTTCCGGAGTCGTCGTAGGCGTACGAGAACGTCTTGCCATTCTGGGTCTCTGACGTCGTCCGGTCGAGCGAGTCGTAGGTGCGAGCGACGGTCGAGTCATCGTCGATCGCCAGCGTCAGGCGCCCCATCGCGTCGTACTGGTACGTCTCCGCGGTAGTTCCTAGGACACCGACCGCCCGAGCCACCGAGTGCGAGGTCAACCACCCCATCACATTGTATCCGCTCGTCACGCTCGTCCCTACGGGGTCGGTGTAGGAGACCACGTTGGATGCGGCATCGTGAACGAAGGTTGAGGTCCCGCCCGCCGAAGTGGTGGACACGATCCGGCCACGCGCGTCGTAGGCGAGGGTCGTGGCGTGCGCGAGGGCGTCCAATCTAGTGAGCACTCGGCCTCCCGAATCATAAGCCGACGTGGTCTGGATGCTGCCAGTCACCGCGCCCGCGCCAGTCCCG
Source organism: Planctomycetia bacterium (assembly GCA_031401505.1). Classification (GTDB taxonomy): domain Bacteria; phylum Planctomycetota; class PLA2; order PLA2; family JAEUHO01; genus JANNRO01. The sequence continues at coordinate 879 of JANNRO010000525.1, read as the reverse complement.
CCCACCCGGAGATCGCGCGTGGTCGAAAGCAACGCCCCTCGGGCGTCCCAAACGTAACTTGCCGTGTTGCCGAGCGGGTCGGCTGTCCCGACGACCCGGGAGAGGCCGTCGTATGCGCGGGTCCACAATTGGGCCACGGTTCCGCCTGCGTCATGCCGAATTCGCGAACTGGCTCTGCCGAGCGCGTCCCACGCGATTTCCTCGACGATCGACTCGAGCTGCAGCGAAACCGGATTCCAGTCTTTGCGAATCGTCTGAGTGACGTGCCCATCGGCGTCGTAGGCGTACTCGACGCGGCCCTGCACCGGATCCCACGCCCGCATCACGCGGCCGATCGCGTCGCGGTCGTACGTGGACATCTCGCCGGTCGGCAACACCACCGAAACCACGCGGAGCGCCGCGTCGTGACCAAACGTCGTCGTCGGAGTGCGGATCAGCGCCCCAGCCGCCGACAGCAGATCCACGCCTTCGGTGAGCGTCTGGCCGAGCGGGTCGAACGTCCACCTGCTTCGCTTGAGCACCGTGCCGCCGACTGACGAAGTGAACATCGTCTTGTGGCCGTTGGCGTCCCACACCGCCGTGTCGATCCTGCCGCCCGCCGAGGTCACGGCCAGCAGTCGGTCCGCATAGTCATACGCAAATGTCGTCACCGTGCCCAGCGGACCAACGTCGGTAGCCTGCCGACCGACGACATCGTAGTTGCTCGTCGTCGTGCCCGCGAGTGCTGTTCCTGCGCCAGCGGTCGTGCCGAATGGCAGCCCGCGCTCGTCGTAGGTGTTTTCCGTTCGATTTCCGTTCGGGTCAATCACCGCGGAGAGACGTCCACCGGCGGTGTAGTGGAGGAACGTCGTGGCGACCGCGCTCGCGTCGATCTCCTGG
>JANNRO010000524.1:0-18614 GCA_031401505.1 Planctomycetia bacterium | reverse complement strand
GAGCGACCCGACGACGAACGCCGCCACGTTGAGCACGAGGAGCCAGGCGCCCACGCGGCGCAGGTCCTCGACCGTCGCCCGCGCGCCGATCGCGACCATGGGCAGGAGCAGCACCGCGGCCCGAAGCCCGACCATGCGCACGAGAAAGCCGGCGTCGGGCAGGAGCATCAGCAACATCGGCCAGGCGGCGAGGCACAACGTCCAGACGAGTGCCGTCCGACCCCGCAGCCACGTCGCACGCGTCGCCGGATTCTGGAGGAACGCCGCGTAGAACCCGAGCACCGTCGCGTCGAACACGAAGTACGCGGCCGGATCCGACTCGTGCGCGCGGATCATGCCGTACGCGTAGCCGACCGTCAGCACGACGCAGAGGCCGACGCCGATCGAGCGTCGTCCGACGCCGAACGCGAGCGCGAAGCCCACGAGACAAAGCAGGATTCCCATCAGGAAGCCCGTCGATCGATGACGGCCTGACACACGTCGAGGATGCGCCGCGCCATCGCGCGGTGATCGAACCGATCGCGCGCCGCGTGACGCGCCGAGCGCGACAACCGTGCACGAAGCGCGGGCTCCGAGGCGAGCCGCCTCGCCGCCGCGGCCAGCGCCGGCGCGTCGTCGATCGGCACGGTGAGCCCGGTCTCGTCGTGCCGGCTGACCCACGGCACGCCGCTGCCTTCGATGTGCGTGTTGATCACCGGACAACCGGCCGCCATCGCTTCGACCTGCACGATGCCGAACGCCTCGCTGCGGGCGTTGCTCGGAAACCAGAGCGCGGTCGCCGCGTCGTAGAGGGCCAGCAACTCGGCGAACGGCACGGAACCCTTCCAATCGACGCGATCGGCGACGCCGAGGTCGAGCGAGAGTTTCCTCCACGTCGCCCCCATCGGACCGGTGCCGACGACGACGAGCCGCCCCGGCACCTCGCGCAGCGCGCGCAACGCGACGTCGAGGGCCTTGTAGTAGATGAGGCGCCCGACGCAAAGCCAGAGGGGCCCGCGGTCGCCCGCACGGCTCGCCCCCGTCGCCCCCGTCGCCCCCGCTGCCCCCGCCGCCCCCTCTCCATCCGACGCTTCCGACGGGACCGCGAGAAAGGGCGTCAGATCGATGCCGAACGGCACGACGGACACCCTCTCACGCTCGTGCGCGAGCGTCGTCGAACCGTCGGCGTAGGCCGGACTCGACGCCACGATCGCGTCGGCGCGCGCATAGACCCTTCGCTCGAGCGGCCGCATCGCGTAGCGCAGCACCCGTTGGCGCACGACGTCACTGTGGTGCGTGACGACCAGAGGTGAGAGCGAAGCGTCCGCGGCCAGCGCCAGGAGCATCGTCGGGTTCGGCGTGTGCACGTGCCAGACGTCGGGGCGCCCGCGCTTCAATCGCCGCAGCAGCCTCTGAAGCGCGGGGGCGACGTCGAGTCGGGCGACGTTGACCAGACGCCCGACCCGGTGGACGCGCACGCGGCCGTCCCACTGCGTCACCGACGAGGTGCGCCCCATGGATCGAAACGTCACGTCCTGCCCGTCGGAGGTCCTGTGGTTGACGACGACCACCGTCACGTCGGCGCCGAGCTCGGCCTCCGCGCGTGCGAGCGTCTGCGTGTGGGACTCGATGCCGCCCGAGGCGGGTGGGTAGTACTTGCCCAGGTGGACGATGCGCACGGGGTTGGTTCAGTCGGAAACCGGGGGCTAGGTCGGGGCGTCCGGCTCGACGTCGCGGGCGGCGTAGTCACCGTAGTAGCCGTAGTATCCGTAGCCTCGACGCGCGGCCTTGCGGGCGTCGAACGCGTTGAAGATCACGCCGACCACGTTGCCGCCCAGGCGCTCGATCTGGTGCCGCGCGCTCTCCACGACGTCGCCCGTGCATCGACGGTAGCGCGTCAGCAGCACCACGGCGTCGAGTTGGCGGAAGAACGCCGCCGCGTCCGCAACGGCAAGCACCGGAGGGACGTCGAAGAGCACGTAGTCATAGGCGGCCGTCAATTCGACCAGGAGCGTTCGAAACGTCGGCGAGTCGAGCAATGCACCCGGATTCTGCGGGTTCTTCCCGGCCGGCAACAGATGGAGCGACTCCAGTTCGACCACCGGATGGACGACGCTCTTCCACGCCGCCTTGCCCGTGAGCACGTCCGCGAGCCCCGGCGCGAGCGCCGCCCCGAACACCGTGTGCGCGCTCGGTCGTCGCATGTCGGCGTCCACCACGACGACGCGGCTACCGGCCTGCGCGAGCACCACCGCCAGGTTGCACGTGGTGACCGTCTTGCCTTCCTGCTCGAGCGAGGAGGTGATCGCGAGGGATCGGACCGGGTGGTCGATCGACGCGAAGCGCAGGTTGGCACGGAGCGACCGGTACGTCTCGGCCATGACCGACTCCGGGGCCGAGAGCGTCGGGAGTCGGCCTCCGTGGCCGCGCTTGATGCGATCGCGCTCGCGACGCCGAACGGTTCGGAAGTCGGGGATGGCGGCATAGAGCGGGAGTCCGACCGCGCGTTCGAGATCGCTGGGCGTGCGGACGGTGCGGTCGAGGTAGTTGAGCGCGAACGCGGCCAGCACGCCCAGGAACACGCCGACGAGCAGACCGAGCGCCACCTGCCGGGACAGCACGGGTTTGCTGCGGATCACCGGCACCCTCGGCGTGTCGATCGCCGCGACGGGCGAGGACGCCGACGAGAGCGCGATCCGGGCCTCGCCCTCCCAGCGCGTCAGCATCTCGAAGGCCCGCGACGTGGCGTCGACCTCGCGCGTGCGTTGCGCGATCTCGCGCTCCTCCTTCGGAAGCGCCTGCAGCCGGTCTTCCTGACGCTGGTTCTCGTCGTCCAGCCGCTTGATGCGGGCCGTCGTCGCGGCGATGCGCTGCTCGAGGGCTCGTACCGCGAACTCCCGGCGCGCGACCGTGCGCTCCTCGAGAAGGCGTCGGGTCTCGTCGATCTTCTTGGCGAGCGGCTTCAGCTCGTCGGCCTCTTCCTTGAAGCGCAACCGGAGCACCTCGCGTTCGAGTTCGTACTGCGACAGGCTCGCGGCGAGCGCGGTGCTGCGCTGATCGACGCCTCCGTCCTGGCCGAGCAGGAGCAGGACGCGATCCGACGACGTCGCCTCGGCCAGATCCTTGCGCGCGGCCTCGAGCGTGCGCAGCTCCTGCTCGAGCACGAGCTTCTGCGAGAGGAGGCGCCCCTGCTCGTCGAAGCTCGCGCGCGCGCGCTCGGGGAGCATCACCGCGCCGTGCTCCTTGATGTAGGCGTCGAGGACGCCTTCGGCCTTGTCGAGATCGCCCTTGACCCGCTTCTTCTCGCCGCTCAACCACGCGAGCCGACTCTCGAGGCTCGACTTCTTGCGCAGCGACTTGTGATCGAGATAGGCCTGTTGGACCGCCGCCGCGGCACGCTGGGCGAGGTGGGGGGTGGAGCCCTGGAACCCGACCGAGACCATTCCGGTGCGCTGGCCCTCCTCGCGGGCGAGGACGCCCTGGCGAATCCAGTAGCCCGCCTCGTCCAGCGTGCGCAACCAGAGGCTGAATCTCTTCCCCGCCGGGGCGCCGTCGACGACGGCGATCGTCACCTCGCGGCCATCGAGCGTCAACGTCGCGCGACGATCGGGGCCGAACGCGGAGCGGACCACGACCGCCCCGTCGAGTCGCTTCACCTCGAACGCGACGCCCGAAGACTCCACGTCGATCTCGTACGACCGGCTGACCACTTCGTCGGCCGGAACGTCGGCCGTGACGGCGAGCCGGCACGGGGGGCGACGAAAGCCGATCTGCTGGAGCACCGCCTCGAAGGGCCGGTACGCGTTGACTTCCTCGGCGCCGACGTAGAGTTTGCCGAGCTTCGCCGCGGCCTTCGCGATCATCTGGGAGCGCATCACGAGGAGCTCGGCCTCGACGTTGGTGCCCTGGTCCGCGGCGCCGAGTTCGGCCAGCATCGAGTCGCCCCTGGGGGAGTCCTCGACCTGGAGCGTCCCGAGCGATTCGTAGACGGGCGTCGCGAACAGCGAACTCCACGCGATCCAGCCGAGACCCGCGAGGAAGGCGATCGTCGCGACCAACCAGCGATCCCGGACGATGCGGAGATAGTCGGAGAGGTGCTTCGTCGGCGGGGTCCAGCTCGCGTCGCCGGCCCGGGCAGGACGGTCGCCGTTGCCGGCCGACGAAGGCTCGGTCCTCGGGGTCACTTGTTGACCCGATCCGAGATGAGAAGCGTCGTCGAGACCGTGTTGAGCGCCGTATTGATGAACGGTGCCGCGAGTTGGAGCGCCCGGGCGTAGTTCGCTTCCTGCATGGGGGCGATGTAGACGCGATCCCCCGGGAAGAGCCGGATGCTCTCGCCGTACGTGTAGAGCTCGCAGGCCGAAATCGTGAACGCCTCGGGGTTGCACCAGCCGCCGCGGAACACGCGGATCTGGTTCACGTCGGCGAACTCGGCCCTCATGCCCTTGGCGAGCGCCACGGCCTCGACGAGGGTCATGCCCTCCTCGGGCAGCGGGTAGACGCCCTGCTCCACGACTTCGCCGAGCACGAACACACGTCGCACCTTCATGCTCGGGACGAAGATCAGGTCCTTGTCCTTGAGCGTCAGGTTCTGGCTCATGTCGCCGCGCCGCACGATGTCGGCCAGGCTCACGGGCAGGATCTTCTGCGCACGCACGACGAACGCCTGTTCGACGTCGGCCGACTTCGTGAAGCCTCCGGCCCGTGCCAACGCCTCGATGAGCGACGTCTCGCCGTCCACCGGCGCGACGCTCGGCTCGACGACCTCGCCCAGAATGAAGTACTTCTGCGACGCGTACGTCAGCACGTCCACCGAGACGAACGGCTGCTTGTTGAAGCGCTTCAACGCCTCGCGGATCGCGTCCTGCACCTCGATGACCGTCTTGCCCGCGGCCTCGATCGGCGCGAGATCGGGCAGATAGAGCTGCCCGTCGGGCTTCACCTTGGTGCCCGCGATGTAGCCCTTGGTCGTCTCGCCGAAGCCCTTGAACTGGTCGCCCTGGATGTTGAGCACGTCGCCGCGACCGATCCGGTACGGCTCGACGGCCTCGTTCGCGAACGAACGGCGCTCGGCGGCGGGAAGCGGCTGGAACTTCGGCGGATCCTTCGGCGGCGCCGAAAGGACGAGCTTCCCGACGTCCTCGGGATGGGGCTTGGACGTGCGGCTCGTGCAGGCCGGGAAGAGGCACGCGACCATCGCGAGCGCCAGGGTGGCGAGCCGCGACGCAGCGGGACGAGTCGTCGGATGCGGGTCCCGTCGGCCGATCGTATGCATGTCGTTGGGCATGGCTCCGGAGCCTTCACCGTCGGGGCCTGGAGTCTGTGAATGAGTCCCGCGAGGGCCGAAGGCCGAGCGATTTGCGCCCCGAGGCAAGGCGCGACGACGAGGCGTACGGGCACGAAGGAGTACGTCGAGGAGGAGCAACGCCGTATCGGGGGGCAAGCGCCGGCCGACGCCCCGCGGGACTTGTTCACGGACTCTCATATCCCGACACGGTACGCGGGGCGCGATCGGGCGCACACCCCTTCGGGAGGAGGTCGGGTTCACGGCGCCGCGGGAGGGTCGAGGAGCCCGCGTGCGGCGAGGAGCAGGAGCCGTTCCTCGGCGCTGCGGATCACCTCACAGATGACCGCGCGACGCTCGTCGTCCAGCGCGCGCTGTTCGTCGGACGGGACCCACGTCCAACGGGCCGCACGCGTCTTCAACGGCACGTCGATCTCGACGACGGCGGCGCCGGCGGTCTCGACACCCGGGAACCGCAGGTCGCCGAGTTCGAGCGACGCGATCCTCACGTCGTAGACGAAGCGCTGGAGGACGTCCTCGATCTCGGCCTTCGTCTCGGTCAGGCGCAGTCGTCCGGCCACGTAGCGTCGGATCAGATGGAGGCGCTGGAAGGCACCTCGGGCGGAGAGGAGGTGGCGGATCCGCACGCGGCCGATCGCCATCAACGCGACCGCGAGCGTGATCCAGAGCACGAACGAGAGGGCGAGCGAGACGACCCCGGGGACGGTCAGCGCGAGCGCCAACTGGATGGAGGCGAACGCGATCGCGACCGAGAGCGGCGCGAATCGGCCGTGAAGATGCTCGCGCAGCTTGTGATGGATGTGGCTCTTGTCGCCCACGAAGATCGGCTTGCCGCGCAGGAGCCGGCGCGTGATCGCGAGGCCGACGTCGCCGATCGAGTACGCGAGCAGGCCGTACGCGACCGGTGCATTGACCGAGGCCGGGGCGTCGAGCGCGAAGGCCGCGAGCGCGTATCCGATCAGCATGCTCCCCGCGTCGCCGAGGAAGATCGATGCCGGCGCGAGGTTGTGTCGGAGGAACCCGAGCGACGCACCCGCGAGAACGACGGCGGGCACGACGTGCGCCCCGACGAGGACGCACCCCGCACACCCGACGATCGCGAGCGATGCAGCGAGCCCGTCCATCCCGTCGGTCAGGTTGACGGCGTTGGCCGCCAGCGTGACCCAGAAGAGGATCACCGGAATCTCGAGCACGCCGAGCGGGAGCGTCCCGAGCCCGGGGACCGAAATCGTCGGGAGGCGGAAACCCGCGACGACGAGGCACGCACCGGCCGCGAGTTGCGCCGCGATCTTGACGCGCGGACGCACGCCGCGCACGTCGTCGTAGACGCCGCAGACGAGCATCACGACGGCGCCTGCCGCGAGTCCGAACGCCTTGCGGTCACCGAGCCACCCCGCGAGCACGGTCGCGACGAAGAACGGGATGAAGATCGAGACGCCGCCCAGCAACGGGGTGCGACGCACGTGAACGGACCGCCCGCCGGGCAGCACCTCCCAGCCCCGGGCGCGAACGAAGCGGGCGACCGGCGGAACGAGCAGCAACGCGGTGACGAACGAAGCCGCGAACGCGAGCGTCGACGTCGTCGAAACGCCGAGCGAGAGCGCGACGACGCCGGCGAAGAAGAGCCCGACGACGATCGCGTCCCGAAGCCCGAGGGGCGGGCGGCGGGCGCTCAGAACTTGAACGTCAGGTGCCAAGCAACGAGCGGAACCGCCTCGAGTTCGGAGCCCTCGCCCTCGCGATTGACGACGATGACGCCGAGCTCGGGACCGGTCGAGACCCGCGAGCCGATGTCCCACTCGAACCCCGCGCTCACGTAGCCGCCGAAGTAGTCGGCCGCGGTGTCGACGAACGCGTTCGTGCCCGTGGTGCGGAACCAGGTCGACCCCGCGCGCAGCGCCAGGTGGGTGCGCGACTCGGGCGCGAAGAGCGCCTTGACCCCGGTCGACACGCGCGCGAACTCACCGCTGCCGTCGCCGAAGAACGAAGCCTCGTCCACCGACTGGTACGTCGCGGCGGCCTCGAACGACCACGCGATGCGGTTGCTGCGCGCGAACACTTGCCCGATCGTGGTTCCGCCGCCGATGCCCGGCACGGCGGACGCGAAGACGTCGGCGTAGAACTCGCCGAGCGGTCGACACGCGCAGTCGGTGCGGTCGGACGGGCACGTGGGGCCCGTCCACCAGGTGAGTCCCCACGAGAACTGCGGGACGAGACTGTAGTCCTGGCCGCCGTCGACGGGCGCTCCCGCGAGGACCGTGACGGAGGGACCGATCGAGAGCCCGTCTCCGAAATCGGTCTCGAACCCGGCACCCAGATAGACGCCCAGCCAATCGCCGCCGACATCGATGAGATTGGGTTCGCCCTCGGCCTGGAACCACATGGCGCCGGCCCGCAACACCGCATGACGCCGGCCAGACGGATTCGTGCGGACCGCGACGCCCGCCTGCAGCTGGTACCAGTTGCCCGCCTCCGGATTGCCGTCGGTGATGAACGTCTTTTCGTCGATGAACTGGAACGTGCCGAGAATCTCGAACGACCACACGGCGTTGCAGTCGACCTTGAAGACCTGGCCGACGCCTGCGTAGAGGCCGCCGTTGGGCAGGAGGCTACCCCCCGCGGTGACATAGAGATCGCCGACCTCGCGCACGGGCCCGCAGTTCCAGAGCGGGTCACAGGCGACCGGGGCCTGTTCGCACGCGGACACGAACGCGATCGTCGGACCCGGAATCGGTCCCGTCAGGACGACGGGAACCGGCTTCGGAGCGACGGGCACCGACTGCTCCGGAACGGGGACGATCGTCGGTGGAGGCGGCGGAGACGACAGCGGCGCCGGAACGGGCGGAGGAGGCGCGTCGTCCGCGTGAACGGCGGGTGCGATCAACGCAAGGAGCACGATGCCGAGGAGCGCACGACCGGCGAATGACATGAGCGGGGGGGGATCCTGTCGACCGGGGCGGGAGGGTACCACGGACGAACTCGGCTTTCCCGCGCCGCCACTCCGGCCGGTTCGATTTGACGTGCGCCGGGCGTCCCCCGCGATTCGGGTAGAACGGGGGCCAACGCACCGGGAGCCCCCATGACCATCGACATCGGCATCAACGAAAAGGACCGCGCGGCCATCGCGGCGGGGCTCGGCAAGCTCCTGGCCGACACGTACGGCCTGTATCTGAAGACCCACAACTTCCACTGGAACGTCACCGGCCCGATGTTCCAGACGCTCCACCTGATGTTCGAGACGCAGTACAACGAACTCGCCCTCGCGGTGGATCTCGTCGCCGAACGCATCCGCGCGCTCGGCTTTCCCGCGCCTGCCACGTATTCCGAGTTCGCGAAGCTGGGTTCCATCCCCGAGACCCCCGGCGTGCCCAAGGCGACCGAGATGATCAAGTTGCTCGTCGACGGCCAGGAGACGGTCGTGCGCACGGCGCGCTCGCTGTTCCCGATCGTCGAGAAGGCCAGCGACGAAGCGACCGCCGACCTCCTGACCCAGCGCATCCAGCTCCACGAAAAGACCGCCTGGATGCTCCGGAGCCTGCTCGAGAAGTAGGCACTCGAAGACTCGCAACCGCCCCGCAACGAAGGTTTTCTCGAAAGTGTCAGACACTTCCGAGAAAACCTCACGCGATCAGGTGTTCCCGATCGTCACGGCGAGTTTCACCTTCTTGCCCTTGCGCTCGACGGTCAATTCGATCTTGTCGCCGGACTTCGCCTTCGAGAGGAAGTCGTTCCACACGTTCGCGTCGGTGATCGGCGTGCCGTTCCACGCGACGAGCCGATCACCCTCTTTGGCGCCCGCCTGCTTGCCGGGGCTCTTGTCGTCCACGTGCGAAATGCAGGGCCCGTCGGGCTTGGGGTCGATGCCGATGCCGAGATAGGGCCCCACCTCGAATCCGCCGGCATCGCACTTCGTGAACGACGGTCGTTCCTTGCGCGTCGCGACGTCGAGCGCAACCAACGACGCCAGACGGGCGACCCGCACGAGACCGTCGTAGTTGAGCGTGTTCCAGTCGTCGCTCGGACGGTGGTAGTCGCCGTGCAGTCCCGTGAAGAAGAAGAGGACGGGCATGCCCCGGGCGTAGAACGTCTCGTGATCGCTCGGCGCCTTGCCCCCGGGCCACATGCGGATCGGCGTCTTGAACGAGGCTTTCGCGAGCGTCTCGATCACGTCGGGCCAGATGGGCGACGTACCGGTACCGCCGATGAAGAGGCGTTCGTCCAACCGCCCGACCATGTCGAGGTTGAGCATCGCGACCGTGTCGGCGAGCGGGACCAGCGGGTTCTCGACGTAGCGCTTGCTGCCGAGGAGGCCCAATTCCTCGCCGCTGAACGCCAGGAAGAGAATGGAGCGGGTCAGCTCGGCGCGACGATCGACGAGCGCGCCCGCGATCTCGAGCATCGCCGACGTGCCCGACGCGTTGTCGTCGGCCCCATTGTGGATCTTGCTGCCCGAGTTCGACGCGAGCGAGCCGAACTTCCCGCGCCCGACGTGGTCGTAGTGCGCGCCGACGACGACCGTCTCGCGGGGCTCGGACGCCGCCTTCGCGACCGGTCCGTCTCCGGTGATGGCGCCCGCCGCTGCGGGCTTGCCCGGAACGAGCAGGCCCGCGATGTTGCGCACCTTGCGCACGTCGGCCTCCAGCGCGCACCGGACGTGCATCCTGACGCCCGGCAGGGAGTCGCTCTTGGGCTGGTCCTTCGCGTCGATCTGGGTCTGTCGTTTCGAGAGCCCGACGTCGAGCGCGTCGGAGAGGCGCTTTCCCGCGCCACGCCAGATCACCTGGACGACGGGCAACTTTCCCGCGGCGCCGCCGCCGGGTGGCTTCAGGTCGTCCTTCTCTTTCGTCGTCGAACTGGCCGGATCGTTGACGATCACGAGCGCCGCGGCACCGAGCGACGCCGCGAGGTCGGCCTTCGCCGCGAACGTCGCATGCTTCTCGAGCGCTGCCTTCGAAGAAAACGGCCGGTCCTTTTCCTCGTGCGAAGGCGCGTGCCGCAGCACGACGACGACCTTGCCCTTCGGCTCGATCCCCGCGTAGTCGTCATAGCCGAACTCGGGCGCCCGGATGCCGTACCCGGCGAACACGACCTCCGCCGTCACGTCCCCGGCCGCCGAGACATCGACCGGCACGAACTCCTCGACCAGTTTGAACGTCGTCTCCTTCCCGTCCGCTCCGATTGCCGCGAGCGACGTCTCCTTCAATACCTTCATCCCGCGCGGAATCGTGAACTCCTGGAAATACGACCCCGCCTCCCCCATCGGCCGCAGTTTGAGCCGCGTGAACTCGAACGCGATCAACTCCGATGCTCGGTCGCAGCCGGGCTCTCCCGACTCGCGCCCCTCGAGTGCGTCATCGGACAGGAACCTCACCCACTGTTGCAACTCCGCCTTCGTGACCTCGGGAAGGTGTTCGTCGGGGGGCAGCGGGGGCGCCGCCCGAACGACGCCCGACGCGGCGAGCAGCGCAGCGGCGATGGCAAGGGGGCGGAGGCTCACGCCCCCTAGATTCGCACGCCGACGGCAAACCCGTCCTCGAGCGGCAGCATCGTCGTGCGAAAACGCCCCGATCGCGCGACGGCCTCGTTGAACGACCGAGTGCCCTCGACCGCGCGCGGGTCGTCTCCCTCGATCGAGTACGCCGCCCGACGAAAGACGTTGTCGGCGATCACGACGCCACCCACGCGCAGATGCCGCTCCGCCCAGGCGAGGTACTCCGGATAGCCCGCCTTGTCGGCGTCCAAGAACACGAGATCGAACGGGCCGTCGCCCTCGACGTCGCGCAGTCGCTCGAGCGCGGGGCCCACGTGGATGCGCACTCGATCCGACACGCCGGCCCGCCGAAACGACTCGGCAGCAACCCGAACGTGTTTCGGTTCCAACTCGAACGTGTCGAGCCGTCCGCCCACGAGCAATGCCCGGGCGAGACAAACACCCGAATAGCCACCCAGCGTTCCGATTTCGACGATCCGTCTCGCGCCGGCCATCCGCGCGAGCACTTCCAGGTGCCTCCCGTCGAACGGTCCGATCGCGATCGCGGGCAATCCTTCGCGCGCCGATCGCTCGCGGATCTCGGCCAGCACTGCATCCTCGGGCTCGAGCAACCGTTCGACATACGGCGCGATGCGCGGATCGACGGCGCCGAACCCTTTCGGAGGGAAGGCCCGTCCGCCGTCCGCGGGTCGAGCGGAGTCGTGGGGGTAGGGACCGGGAGCCGGATCGGGCGACGACGTGCTCATGCCGTCAACCTCCTCACGTGTTCGGCGCGCTGCTTGCGGGAGGCGACTCGACCGGCGTCGGATGAAAGGGTTTGTCCGGCCCGAACCGGGCCGGGGCGGGGACAACGGGACCCTCCGCAACGCGGACCTCGATCGGGGCGGCGAGCAGTTTGGACATGACCTTGCGTTCGCGCCGCACCGGGATGCCGTCGAAGACGAGGACCTCGATGGGCCGCCACATGAGGATCCACGCCAGGATGATGAGCCCTTCCTTCAACCCCGCCCCCAGCGAACCCGGGATCGCGCTCGCGATCAACTGAGCCAGCGACAGCAGCCCGGCCAGCGCGACGATCGCGATGACGAGGGCGGCGTGCCCCGCACGGCGGTGCTCGCGACGTCGCCGTCGAATCCGATCGAGCACGTACTCGAAGTGGGAGCGAACGGCGGCCTCGATCTCGGCCGGCTTCGCGCACTCGGACTCGAGCCAGAACACGATGCGAAACGTCTCGTGGCGGACCAGATCCTCGCCCGCGTCGGTCAGGTACTCGACGAGACCGGGGTCGAGGTCGCGACCTCGAAACGGCGCCGGGTCGCGGTAGTCGAAGAGTTGCTCGATCTGCCCGACCCGGACGTCGATGCACGGCTCGCCGTGCTCCACGCGGTAGCGCGACGGTCCGCTGACGTCGGTGGCAGGTTGCATTCAAATCGCCCGACGCTCGTCGGGAACCCGCACATGCTCGGCGACTGCGAGCCACCCCGCAAGCGCCGATTCGAGGGCGCGCAGGAAAGGGCCGAACAGAGATCCGGGAATGTGCGTGACCGCCGTCGGTTTCGCGCGTGGGAGTATGCGTCGACCCACCGCGAGGATTGGCTACGATGAATCACGTGAAACCGATCACCGGCCGCCCCTATCTGACCGCTGAAGAGTTCGGGCGCATGGGAACCCATCTCGATCCCTGCGACCTTTGGGACGGCACCGTGCTGCTGCACGAGCCCGGCGCACCCTATGGCGACGCCGTATGTGTCGCGATCGCGGCCCTCGTTCGGGCCCGCGTGCAGGCGTTCGAACTCGGTTGGGTCTTCGGATCGAGCGCAGGCTTTCAGGTCGGCACCGATCCGGATCGCGTGCTTTCGCCCGATTTCGCGTTCATCCGTCGCGAACGCCTGGCAACGCTGCCCCGACAGGGCTTCTACAAATTGACGCCCGACCTCGTTGCCGAAGTCCAATCGCCGTCCCAGACGTGGGAATACACGCTCGAGCGAGGCGGCATCTGGATCGCGCACGGGGCGAGGGTCGTGTGGCTGATCGAACCGGAGACGCGGCGCGCCTGCGAGTTCCGCCCGACGTCGGATCCGGTCGAGGTCGATCCCGACGGACGTCTTTGTGCCGACCCCGCGATCGAGGGCTTCTCAGTCCCAATGTCCGAGATCTTCCGCGGCCTCGACTGAGTCGCCGCTCAGCCGACCGCTCCGCTACTTGCCCGGCGTGTACCAGATCGGCGACGTGTAGCCGCGCTCCTGGAGCGTCATCACCGTCTCGGGGAGCGGCGTGTTGCCGAAGCGCTTCACGTCGTACGCCGTCCAGCGGGGCGTCGGGATCTCGATCACGCGGGTGTAGTAGAACGCGCGCTGCTTGGCGTCGAACGCAGGGTCCGTCCACACGGCGATCAACTCGGGCGCGCCGATCGTGTTCGTCCACGTCGCGTTCGGCACGTCCACCGTCGTCCCGACCGGCGTCTTGCACCGGCCGTCGGCGTCGATCGTGCGACCGCCCGACACGACGGCGTCGTAGATGCGTTCCTGCGTGTTCCCGTCCTTGTCGAGCCAGCCCTTGATCACCTGGATGCGGTCGAGATTCGCCCCGATCGGGTCCTTCAAGGCCGCGACGAGGAACGTCGGCGCCTTGGAGGCGGGGGCGTCGGTCAGTTCGCCACCCATCGGCACGCCTTTGGCATAGCCGATCCGCGCGGGCATCCGGTCCGTCGCATCGGCCGCCGTGAACTCCCAGCCGCCGAAGAACCGGACGATCATCCGCGTGCCCGTCGTGGCGTACGTCTCGCGCCGGTGCATCGCGTCGAAGATCGACGCGCGCGTGTTCTCGGTGGCCCACACGCCCGCGTAGCCCGACGCGCCAACCTCCCAGTCCATGACTTTGACGCCCGTCTTCTTGTTGTCGATGAACGCCTTGGTCAGGCGCTCGGGGCTCGGCTCCTGCGGCGTGGTCTTGCCGAAGAAGTTCTCTTCCTCCATCGCCGTCAGCCCGGTGTGGGCGTCGCTGCTTCCGACGAGCCCGAACTTGAAGGGATTCGTCCCGAACTTCTCGTCGAGTTTCAAGCCGTTGCGCAATGCCGCCCGGGCGTACTCGTACTCGAGCATGGCCTTCGTCTTCGCGACGCTGCCGTCGAGGTTGCCCTTGTCCCAGAGCTCGAAGGCCGCGAATTCGTCATTGGGCGAAAGGAATGGATGCGCCTCGCCGGTACCCTTGGTCTGGGTGATTTCGTAGAGCCGTTCCCACTTGGCGCGGTTCTCGGCGTACTCCCGGTCGATCGACTTCCCGAACGCCTCGACCATCGGGAACATCAAGCCATTGGATAGGTTGCCGTTGTGCGCGATCGCGAGGAGCGCGCTGCCGGTCTTCTCTTCCGCCGCCGCCATCCACTTCCACAGGTGCTCGGGGTTGTCGCTGCCGAGCGGGGCCTGCGTCGTGAACGGCTCGACGAGGCTCGCCTTCGTTCCGTCCTCGCGGAAGATCACGTTGCGGTGGAGGTTGTTGCCGGCGGTGTTCGACGTCCACTCGTAGCCGATGAACGCCGTGAACCTGCCGGGGTCGTTCGCATTCTCCGCGGCCTTGATCGTCTCCTGCCAGGCGGAACGATAGGCGCGGGCCCCCGGGACGGGAAAGCCCTTGGGCAGCTTGCCGAGCCCGAAGCTCACGATGATGTCCATCGCCGCCTCGGCGCCATGCCCGGACTTGATCTGGTCGTACCACTTGCGCCCCTGGGGCGTCGCGAGCAACTCCGGATCGCCGCTCATGAGCGTCGGGAAGAACCCGAACCCGTCGGAGTGGTCCGTCACCACGAGGAAGTCGAGCGGCCGCGACAACCTGGCCGGCTGCCCCGACGAGCTCGTGACCTCTTCTCCGCGGGCGAACCGGTACGCGTCGCTCGGCGTGAGTCGGCATCCGAACGCGCCTGCATCCATCGAGAACGACGTGTGGAGGTGCGTCTCACCGAAGAACGGCCGCGTCGGGAAGTTGCGGCCCGCATACGGCGAGTACGGGACCTTCGTCGGGTGGACCTTCTCGAGCGTCGCCTTGTCGGGCGTGCCGCAGCCATCGGCGCACGGCGCGTCGTCGGCCCCCGCGCCGGATGAACTGAAACTTGCGAGCGCCGTCAAAGCCGCCGCACAGACAAATGACCGGTTCATGACTGTCGCTCCAGAAGGGCGCCGAAAAGGCGACGGGACCTGCGTCCGACTCCGACGTGCCGCCGGAGAACGATACTTCGACGCAGGAAAAAGGTCATCGGACGAGTGCCCCGTTGCCGAATCGACGCCTCACCGTCCGCGCACGGCCCAGCCCAGCATCAGGAGCCCGATCGCGGCGATCCAGCTGCCGGCCACGCGCACGGCGATGCGGGCCCACGGCGCCCTCACGGTCGCGACGTGGCCCGCGAGTAGGGAAAAGACGACAAACGTCGCGCAGAGGATTCCCGCCATCGCGACCGCGCCACCCGGCACGGTCGACAATTCATGGCCGTTTCCATAGCCGCGGCTCGAGCCCGTGGCCGACGCGAGGACCACGACGACGCCCGGCGACCACGCGCGATCGACGGCCACGAGCACGCCCAACAAGATCGTGAGGATCGTCGGCCACCACGCGGGCTCGACCGTGCCCGGTGCCACCGCCGCCGCGACCATCCCGAGCGCCCACGCGAGCGTCAGGGTGAGCAGCCCCCGACGTCCGTGATCCGCGCCCCCGAGTCCCGCGAGCAGGCCGAGCGCGACCACCGGGAGGAGATCTTCGGCGGTCACGAACGGATGCACGAGCCCGTCGTAGAACGGCCCGAAGCCGCTGTTCATCAGGTGCGCGTGCGCCGCCGGAGCGCCCACGAGCAGGGTCGCCGCAACAATCAACGCGACCGACCCCTTCATCGGAGTGCGCTCCACAGGAAGTACGCACCCGCCGCCGCGACGCACGCGCCCGCGATGCGCAGCCCCACGCGCCCCGCCGACCAGCGATGGACGAGTCCCATCGCGACGCCGCTCGCATGCAACAGGCCCGTCGAGACGACGAACCCGATGCTGTAGAGGACGCCGTTCTCCCCCGGGGGCAGTTCGGTCCCATGCGCATGGCCGTGGAACAGCGCAAAGCCGCCGACCAGCACCGCCGCGACCCACAGTTTGGGCTTTGCCTCGCTCGCGACCGCGAGCCCGAGCACGAGTGCCGACACCGCGATGCCGATCTCGACTCCGGGCAGGTCAACGCCCAGGAGACCCAGCATGCCCCCGAGCGCCATGACCAGCGGAAACGTGACCGGCAAGAGCCACACCGCCGGGGAGCCGAGTTGGGCACCCCAGAGCCCGACCGCGACCATGGCGACCACGTGATCGAGTCCGGAAACGGGGTGGGAGAGGCCCGTCAGGAACCCGATTCCCTCGCCGCCCTCGGCGTGCGCCAGCACGAGGCCTCCCGTGACCGAGAAAAATGCGGCGAGCCCGGGCGTCATGACGACCCTGCGAACAGGAGAACGGTCCGCTCGATCGTCCAGAACGCGCCGAGCGTGCCGATCGCGTACCCCGGCAGCCGCGCGACGACGACCGGCCAGCGGATCTCGAGTTGGTGAAACGAGCGTACGAGCAGCAGCACGAGCCCGACGAAGGCCACCTGCCCGAACTCGACACCGACATTGAAGGTCAGGAGCGCCAACGGCAGGTCGGCCCGCGGGAGGCCGGTGTTCACGAGCGCGCTCGAGAATCCGAACCCGTGCAAGAGCCCGAACGCGAACGCCACGAGCCACGGTCGACGGATCGTGAGGCTCGTCCCGCCTCGCCACAGCCGGACGATCTCCGGTCCCAGGAACAGGATGCTGAGCGCGATCGCGGCGTTGAGCGGCAGGACCGGCGCCGAGGCATACCCGAGCGTCGCGACGGCGAGCGTCAGCGAGTGGGCGACGGTGAAGGCCGTGATCGTCTTGACGAGCATCCAACGCACGCGCACGAGCAACAGGAGCCCCAGCACGAAGAGCAAATGGTCGACGCCGAACAGGATGTGCTCGACACCGAGCCCCGCGTACACCGCGGCAACCGCCCACGCGGTCTGGCGAACGGGAACGACCGCCGACGGCGCCCGCGGCGTCAGTCGCTGCGTCCACGTCGTGCCGTCGGCGAACTCGAACCGGACGATCGTGTCGGTCATCGTGCCGTCGAGCCCCCGGATGCGCAGCGTCGACCCGCGCAACGTCGGCGCCCGAACCGTCCACGTCTGCACGGCGGCGCCCGGTGGCGTGCGCGACTCGACGGGCGTCGCGGCTCCCGGGGCCCCCGCCGCGCCCGAGAACTCGACGAAGAGCGACAGCCGCGCGTCACCGACCATCGGTGTCTTCCACAGGACGTGGAACTCGCCGGGCTTGTGCTCGTGAACCTCGAGGTAGGCGGGCCGCATCTCGTGCGCCGACGCGGCCGGCGCGAACGCAACAACGAGGAGTGCGACGAGTGCCGCGACGACCCACGCGACGGATCGACCGCACGTCATTTGGTCCCCTCCGCCCGACCGAGCCCGTCCACGAGCGGCTTGACGCTCTCGTCCACCACCAGGTCGTACTTCTGAAGGAGCCGGGCGAAGTACTTCGCCGAGTCGTCCCGCTCTTTGTCCTCGCGCCACAACTCGAGCACCTGCCCGCGCACGGCCGCAAACTCGCGCGCCTTCGCGGCCGTCGCGCCCGTCACGCGGACCAGATGGAATCCGTAGCCGGATTCGATCGGTCCCTTCCACCCACCCACCTCGAGCGCGAGCACCGCGTCGGCGAATTTCGGCCCGAACTGCGCGGAGACGCCCTGGTGGGTCGTCTCGCGAAACTCCGCTTCGAGGAGCGAGACGTCGCCCTGCTCCATCGGGTTGGCGCCGGCCTCGAGTCGGGCGAGCGTCGCGACCGCCTCGACGTGATGTTCGCGGGTGAAGTACACCTGCGTGAACGAGACGCGCGGCTCACCGCGGAAGCGCTCGGCGTGGGCGTCGAAGTACGTCCGAAGCTCGTCGTCGGTCGGCTCGACGAGTCGCGACGTGTCCTTGACGAGGAACTCCACCTTCTGCGCGAGTCGACGGCGGACGTACGTGTCGTCCTTGTCGAGTCCGAGTTCGCGGGCCTCGCGCGCGAGGAGTTCTTCCCGCAGGTACTCGCGCACGAGCGCGCGCATTTCGGCGAGCGTCGGCTCACGCTGCCACTGGAGCGTCCACGTCTCGCGCAGCCAGCGCACGTCGCCCTCGCCGAACGGCACACGGCGCGAGGGTTCCTCGGTCGGCACGTCGGGACTCCGCCACGCGTACACGAGAAAGAGCGCCGCCCCGAGCAGCAGGAAGTGCACGAGCGGTTCGCGGAGCAACGGAGGGAGGCGGAGTCGGGCCATGGGTCGGGCGGAGTGTAGTGGCCGAACGAACTCGGACGCATCGTGGAAGCGATCGAGGCTCCCGCCGCGATCCGTCGAGAGGCGGACTCCGGTCCCGTCCGCCGTTCGATCCGCCGTCCGATCGGCGCCCGAGCACCGACGGCGTCCTCATCTGCATCGAACGAGGCAGCCCCACGCCACTCCGAACCCCCCGACGACGACGGGCGGCATCCAACAGGCCGCCCCATCGGAGGTCGTCCCATGCTCGCACTCGCCGTACTACTGCTCGTCCTGTGGGGTGCGAGCCTTCTCGCCTCCTTCACGCTCGGCGGCCTGATCCACATTCTGTTCGTCGTGGCCCTGCTCGTACTGGTCGAAGGCTTGTTCCGCGGGCGTCGTCCCTCGGCGAGCGCGCTGCGCCTGCGGAGCCCTCTGTTGACGCTGACGCCGACTCCCGTCGCGATCGCGGCCTATCGATCTCGTCAAGCGTCCTATCGGCGGGCCTCGTAGG
>JANNRO010000523.1:0-8958 GCA_031401505.1 Planctomycetia bacterium | reverse complement strand
GGCAGATGCGGTCGCCCATCACGCGGAAATCGGCGCGGGCGTAGAGGCGGTGCGCGTCGGTGAAGCGCTTGTCCGACCAGAGGATCGCGCGCGAGGCACCCTGCGCGCGTGCCCACGCGAGGAAGCGATCGAGCAACCGTTTCCCGATGCCGAGGCCCCGGAGCGACTTCGGGAGATAGAGCCGCTTCAACTCGGCGACGCCCTGACGCACCTCGCCGCCGACCGTGCCCACCACCTCGCCGTCGATGACCGCGACGTCGAAGAAGTGGTCGGGGGGCGCGTAGGCCTCTTCCGGATGGAGCACGTCATGGTGATAGCCGCCCGGCTCCCACGTGAAGCCGAACTCGCGGTAGACGTTCTCGATCACGCGCGCCGGACCGTTGCCGTGGCGTTCACGCGAATAGGGTTCGATCCGGACGGCGCTCGGCCTCGCGTCGATCGGCGGCGGCAAGAGGTCAGCGTGTCCCGAGGATGGTCTTGAACGGCGTCGCCTGCATCGTCTGGCTGCCGGAGATCGGGATCGAATAGCTCGAGGCGGACAACGCCGCCGTCGGGTCGAATCGCGCGACCATCAGCGAGACGTCGTCCTCGAACTTGCTGTGACCCTGGAAATCGGCGAGGTCCTGGAGGATGTCGCCCGCCACCAACGCCGGCGGGAGTCCGCCGAGGTTCTTCAGCACGTCGCGCAGGCCGTCCTCGCCCAGGATCTCGCCGTCGTCCTTGCCGGGGATCTCGAAGAGCCCGTCGGTGAAGAGCACCAGCGAGTCACCGGGCCCGAAGGTCGTCGAGCTGACCGGGAGCTCGGGGTCGAAGATGTCGGAGTCCATACCGAGGAGCCGGTTGGGCGTCGAGAGGGATTCGACGCTCCCGTCGGGGTGGACCAGGAACTGGGCCGGGTGCCCGGCGGTCGCGAAATCGATCCGCCGCTTGGTGAGATCGATGCAGAAGACGCCGAACGTCATGAAGAAGTACGTGTGCTGGAGGATCTTCAACGCCGCGCGATTCAATTCCTCGAGGAACTGGTCGGGAGGTCGCTGTTCGAGAATCAACCGCCGCACGTGTCCGTGGATGCGGTTGACGACCAGCGCCGCCGCGACGCCGTGCCCCGAGACGTCGCCCACGCAGAGGTAGAGCAAGTCGGGCTTCGGCATGAACGCCTGGAGGTAGTCGCCTCCGACGTACGAGCAGGGGATGTTGCGCACGACCACCTGCACGTCGGAGCGCAGGATGTCGGGCGGGATCAACGTCCGCTGGATCTCGCGTGCGAGTTTCAGTTCCGTCGTGATGAGGTTCTGCGCCGCCTCGAGTTCTTCGCGCTGGCTGCGTTCGCTCGCGACCTCGCGTCGAAGCGACGTGGCCGTTTTCAGGTGTTCGCGTTCCGCCTCGAGCGCCGCCACCTCGGTTCGGTGCGCCTCCTCGTTGGCCACCGTCGCCACCCGTCCCGCGGCCCCGAGAATCAATCCCCACGCGACGGGCGCGGTCAGCGAGAGGAGCACGATCCACGTCGGCGCGCCGGCGAAGACCGCGAGCGCCGGGATCGGCATCGCGAGGACGAATCCCAACCAGAGCGACGGGTTCGTGCGCGCCTCGAGCGTCCGCGAATCGGTCAGCGCCCGGACGAAGGCGCGCAGAAAGGGGCGCCGCCGCCGAACGAAGTTCGTCGTGCTCGAGCCGGTCGTGGGCGTGGGGGGCGGGGGCGTGGGGGAGGGGACGGGCATGAGTGAGGACGGACCGACGATTCGGGGACGCGGCTCCTTTGCGGGTCGGGCCGGGGCGGGGGGCCGGGAACATACCCGCCCTCGAGGGATTGTCGCTGGAACCGGAG
Organism: Planctomycetia bacterium; assembly: GCA_031401505.1. GTDB lineage: Bacteria > Planctomycetota > PLA2 > PLA2 > JAEUHO01 > JANNRO01. The sequence goes on along the minus strand of JANNRO010000523.1, from coordinate 7,133 downwards.
CATGATGCCCCGCGTGACGTAAGTATATGAACAATAACGAGATAGGGCCGACTTTGGCCCTCCCGATCACATTTCGACGGGCGCGGCGATTCCGAGCAGGGAGAGCCCGTTTGCAAGCGTTCGCCGCACGGCGTCCACGAGGGCGAGGCGCGAGGCCCGAAGCGTCGGATCTTCACACAAGACCCGAAGCGCCGGGTCTTGACTGCCCTTCGAGTGATAGGCATGGAACGCCTCGCACAAGTCGAGCAGATGCATGCCGACCTCGGACGGCTCGTCGCCGTCGACCGCGCGTGCCACGCGATCGGGGAAGCGTGCGACGAGTCGAGCGAGCGCGTACTCGGACGGATCGGACAGGCGCACGCCGAGATCGACGGGCGGCGGCGGGACTTTGGCGCCGTGCTTCCGCAGGATCGAGCAGGCGCGCGCGTGGCTGTACATGACGTACGGCCCCGTCTTGCCCTCGAACTTCAGGATCACGTCGAGGTTCAAGTCGACGTCGTTCATCCGGCGGTTCTTCAAGTCGTTGAAGACGACCGCGCCGTTGCCGACTTCGCGAGCGACGCGCTCCAGGTCGGGGAGGGCCGGGTTCTTCTCGCGGATCAGGCCCGTGACCTTCTCGACGGCTTCGTCGAGTACGTCCAACAGCAGCACCACCTGCCCCGTGCGCGTCTTGGCCCGGGTGCCGCCGACCAGCACGACGCCGAAGGGGACGTGGATGATGCCTTGCGCCCACGCGTGACCGGCCTTCAAGAGCACGCGACGCAATTGCTCGAAGTGGATGGCCTGTCCGGCGTCGACGAGATAGAGCGCCCGCTCGAAGTGGTACGACGACTGGCGATAGACCGCCGCCGCCAGGTCGCGCGTGGCATAGAGCGTCGCCCCGTCCGACTTCACGATCAGGCAGGGAGGCATCTCCTTCTCGTCGGTCGGCCGCTCGATGCGCACGATCTGCGCGCCATCGCTCTCCTCGAGGAGCCCCTTCGTCTTCAACTCCGCGATGACCGCGGGCATGCGGTTCTCGTAGAAGGACTCGCCCGTGACGTGGTCGAAGCGCACACCCAGCCGGTCGTAGACGCTCTGGAACTCCTTCATGGAGAGCGCGACGCACCGCGTCCAGAGGTCACGCGCCGTCGCGTCGCCGTCCTCCAGCTTCTTGAACCAGGCGCGCGCGCGATCTTCGAGGGTCTTGTCCTTCTTGATCTCGGCGTTCACCCGCACGTAGAGCTCGTTCAGCGCCCGAGGATCCCCCGCCACGAGCGGGGCGTCGCCCCACAACTCGATCGCCGCGAGCAGCTTGCCGAACCCCGTGCCCCAGTCACCCAGATGGCTGATCCCGACGACGGTCCAGCCGCGCGCGGCATAGAGCTTGGTCAGCGAATTCCCGATCATCGTCGAGCGCAGATGGTGGAACGCGAGGGGCTTGGCGACGTTGGGGCTCGAGAAGTCGACGACGACGGTGCGGCCTCGACCCTCCGTGCCGTTGCCGTAGCAAAGGCCCTCGTGCGCGACGGCGGCGATCGTCTCGGCGACGAGCCGCGGGCGATCGACGAAGAGATTGACGTAGGGGCCCTGTGCGAGCGCTTTCGCGATGCGCCCGCCCAGCGGAATCCGGGCGGCGATCTCCGCCGCGATCCTCAGTGGCGCGGTCTTGCGCTCTTTCGCGAGTGCGAAGCAGGGAAACGCGAAGTCGCCCCGCTCCGGTTCGGGCACGTCGAGCACGCGGTCCACCGCTTCGCGCGGCAGTCCGGCGGCGAGGGAGAGGGCGTCGAGTGCTTCGTCGCGAAACGGCTTCACGGATCGCTCCAGGGCGCACGAGTGCGCGGGATCGGGCGCGGAATCGTACTCGCGCCCTCGGCTACGACAGACCGGCGGCCGCGATGGGGTCACGACCCGTGATCTCGATCACGCGTGCCAGCAGCACCGCGAATCGGCGCTCCTGGAGATCGATCAGCGGTCCCGGCCCGTACCGTCGGCGCAGGTCCGCGAAGCGGTCCTTCGGCGAGACGGCGGTGGCGCCCTTCATGCAGGAGTCGGCCAGCGCCGCGCACGTTTCCTCCCACGTCAGTTCCTCGATCGCCTGCGCCGCGAGGAACCGATCGACGACGGGAGCGGCGAGGCCCGCGAGCAGCAACTCGGCCTTCGACGCACCCTTCGTGAAGTGGGTGATGCACGCGAAGCCATATGCCGCGAGCGGCGTCGTTCGCAGGTGGTCCACGCCGACGATCTGGTGGTCCTCGTGGCGTCCGAGTGCCCGGCCGACGTCGTGGAGCAGCGTGCCGACGGCGGTCGCGTCCACGTGGATCGGGACCCCCGCGCTCGCGAGGTCGGAGGCGAACCCTCGTGCCAGCGAAGCCCCGCCGCGCAAGTGGGCGAGCAACCCGGGATCGGCGTGCGGCAGCGAGGCGAGGTGTCGGTCGGCGTCGGCGAGATCGGGCGCGTGGATTCGAAAGAGCGCGGGGTCCTTCGCGTGGAGCGCGGCTCGCACGAGGACGTCGCGGAGCGAGTCAAAAGAGATGCGCGCGAGGGCGTCGGGGAGCGGGCGCCATGCGTAGCCCACGTGCTCGTCGGAGAGGCGGACCTCGCCCGAGCGAAGGCTCGCCCGGAAGTAGACGACGGTCTTCCAAAGGGGCTGCGCGCCTTTCTTCACGCGATACGCGATCTCGACGCGGAAGTTCGGATCGGGCACGAGGTCGGTGAGCCCGGTCTCCTCGCGCGTCTCGCGCCACGCGGTCGCGAGGTCGCTCTCGCTCCCGTCGACGTGCCCCTTCGGAAATCCCGGTGCGCCGTCGCGACGGCTGTCGAGGAGGAGATACTCGGGCTCGGTCGTCCCGGGGCGAACGCGGGAGAGGACGAAGCCGCACGCTCGGGAAGGGGGGAGGCCGGAACTCGGCATCGGGGGAGGGTACCGGCGCGTGCAGATCGGGCCCCACGGGGATCGGTCGAACGGCCGACGGGACCCGAATCCGACGCGGAATCGGGCTTCCGGAGGGTCGGGAACGTGCCCGGGATCGTGCTAGTCTCGGCCCGTGCCCAACCCGCCGCCGCTCGAAGCGCCCGAGTTTCCCGTCCGATGCCTCGGCGAAATTCTCGAGAACAAGGCGGTCTCGAAGGTGACGTGGATCATGAAGATTCACGCGCCGACCGTCGCGCCCGCGATTCGACCGGGGCAGTTCGTCAACCTCCGGACCTCTGACGACATCGTCCCGCTGCTGCGTCGACCGATGTCGGTGCATCGGCTCATCCGACACGGGGACGTGGCGACGGGGTTTGCGGTGCTCTACGACGTCGTCGGACCCGGCACGCGCAATCTGGCCTCCATGACGAAGGGCCACCGGATCGATTTCGTGGGGCCGCTCGGCAACGAGATCACGGTGCCACCGGGCACCCGGCGCGCCGTGCTCGTGGCGGGAGGCGTGGGCGTCGGACCCATCAAGATCGTCGCCGAAGAACTCCAGCGGCGCGGCATCAAGGACATCACGGTCTGCTACGGTGCGCGCGATTCCGACCACGTCGTTCCGAGCGAAGACGCGGCGCCGCACGGGTGCCGTCTCCTCCAATGCACCGACGACGGCTCGGTCGGGAAGAAGGGGCGCGTCACCCAGTTCATCGAAGAGTTGCTCGCGACGAACCGCATCAACGACTCGACCTACGTCTTCGCGTGCGGTCCGACGCCGATGTTCCGTGCGCTCCAGGCGCAGCTGACGCCGCTCGGGATTCCCGTCGAGGCCGCGACCGAGGAATTCATGGGCTGCGGCTTCGGGGTCTGCTTCGGCTGTTCGTTGCGCGTCGCCGACGGCTCCGGGCACGTGGCGTACAAGCTCTGCTGCGTGGACGGGTGCATCTTCCCTCTCGAGCGCCTCGTGCTCGAGGGCGTCGAGCACGCCCGATGAGCCGGTCATGAGCCCTTCATGAGTCGCGGGCTTTCCGACGCGCTGGCTCCGGTCGCGAAAGTGCTCGCGAACACGAAGGTCTCCGAGGTCGCGGCCTTCGAGCAGACGCTGCTCGGCGCGCGGCGCGTGTTCGTGATCGGGCTCGGACGTACGGGGTTGATGGCGCGCGGATTCGCGATGCGCCTCATGCACCTCGGGCGCCGCGTTTACCACGTGGGCGACGTCATCACGCCCGCGATCCGTCGCGGCGATCTGCTCGTCATCTGCTCGCGCACCGGTCGGTCGCCGGTGCTGCTCCACTACGTCGGCATCGCGCGCAAGTCGGGGGCGCGGGTGGCGGTCGTGACGGGGGAGAGGAAGAGCCCGGTCGCGCGCAAGTCCGACGTCATCCTCCATCTGCCGAGCGAGACGCCGAGGCTGACCAAGAAGGCGCAGGCGAACGAACCTCCGCTCGGCAGCATCTTCGAGCAGGCGCTGATGCTGGTCTTCGACCAGATGGTCGTCCACCTGATGGCCGTGCTCGGCCTGACGGCCGACGATCTGCGCCGCATCCACACGACGTTCGAGTAGGCGGGGCGATCGAGTAGGCAGGGCGTTCGACGGAAGGGACCTGCGTCCGACGCGTGGGATTCCCCGAGGCGGACGCCGGTCCCGCACGCTCTCCGGGTCCCGCCGCGGGCCCGTACACTCCGCGCACGATTCGCCCCCGATCGGTAAGGAGCCCGTGACCATGTTCGATGCCGTGATCGTTTCCGCCTGTCGCACGCCGATCGCGAAGTTCCAGGGCAAGTTCGCGGCGATGCGCGCGCCCCAGTTGGGTGCGATCGTGATCGCCGACGCCGTCAAGCGCGCCGGGATCGCGTCGGCCGACGTGCAGGAGGTGATCTTCGGCAACGTCCTCCAGGCCGGCCTCGGGCAGAACCCCGCACGCCAGGCGGCGATCGCGGCGGGCATCCCCGTGACGGTCGGGTCGATGACGATCAACAAGGTCTGCGGGTCGGGGTTGAAGGCGGTCGCGCTCGCGGCGCAGGCGATCAAGGCGGGCGACGCCGACATCGTCGTGGCGGGCGGGCAGGAGAGCATGACCAACTCGCCCTACCTGATGCCGGGCGCGCGCGACGGCCTGCGTCTGGGTCACGGGAAGTTGCTCGACTCGATGGTCAGCGACGGCCTCTGGGACGTCTACAACGACTTCCACATGGGCACGACGGGCGATCTCGTGGCGGAGCGTTGCGCGGTCACCCGCGACGATCAGGACCGCTTCGCGGCGCAGAGCCACATGCGGGCGGCGGCGGCGATGGCGTCGGGCGCGTTCAAGAAAGAGATCGTCACGGTCGAACTGAAGGGTCGCAAGGGCGAGGTGACGCTGGTCGACTCCGACGAAGGCGTGCGCGCCGACACCACGGTCGAGGGGCTTGCGAAGATGAAGCCCGCATTCAGTCCGACGGGGACCGTGACGGCGGCGAACGCGAGTCAGATCAGCGACGGCGCGGCGGCGGTCGTCGTGATGAGCGCCGCCGAGGCGAAGAAGCGCGGGCTCAAGCCGCTGGCCCGGATCACGGGGTACGCGGTCGGCGGGACCGAGCCCAAGTGGGTGATGATGGCGCCGATCTACGCCGTCCAGAACCTCGTCAAGAAGAACGGCATCCCGATCGAGTCCTACGACCTGATCGAGGTCAACGAGGCGTTCTCGAGCGCCGCGTGTGCGGTCGGCAAGGAGTTGAAGCTCGACCCGGCGAAGACGAACGTCAATGGCGGCGCGGTCGCGCTCGGTCACCCGATCGGCGCGAGCGGGTGTCGCATCCTCGTCACGTTGCTCCACGCGCTCGAGGCGCGTGGCGGCAAGCGGGGGCTCGCAACGCTCTGCCTCGGTGGCGGCAACGCGGTCGCCCTCTCGGTCGAACGCATCTAGGTGCCCATCACCGCCGATCGGGGTCTGACCCCGATCGGCGGTGATGGGCGGAGGGAGGCGGGCATGACGTTTCAGACGATCGGGGTGGTGGGCAGCGGGCAGATGGGCGCGGGCATCGCGCAGGTCTTCGCGCAGGCCGGGACGAAGGTTCTCTTGACCGACGCGCGCCCCGCGGCGCTCGCCGCCGCGAAGGGCGGCATCGGCGGATCGCTCGCCCGCCTCGTCAAGAAGGCGTTGATGACCGAGGCCGATGCCGCCGCCGCGCTCGCACGGATCACGACGGTCGATTCGCTCGCGGGACTCGCGTCCGCCGACCTCGTGGTCGAAGCCGTCGTGGAAGACGAGCGGGTGAAGGGGGAGGTCTTCAAGACCCTCGACGCCGTTCTCGCGCCGTCGGCCATCCTCGCGTCGAACACGTCGTCGATCTCGATCACGAAACTCGCGGCCGTCACGAAGCGCCCGGATCGCTTCGTGGGCATGCATTTCATGAACCCGGTGCCGGTCATGAAACTCGTGGAGCTGATCCGCGGTCTCGCGACGAGCGACGCCACGTTCGCGGCGGTCAAGGCGGCGTCGGTCGCGGTCGGCAAGACGCCGGTCGAGGTGAACGACTTCCCGGGGTTCGTCAGCAACCGCGTCCTGATGCCCATGATCAACGAGGCGATCGCCTGCGTGATGGAGGGGGTCGCGACGGCCGAGGCGGTCGACGAGGTGATGAAACTCGGGATGAACCACCCGATGGGGCCGTTGGCCCTCGCCGACCTGATCGGTCTCGACACCTGTCTCTCGATTCTCGAGGTGCTCCACGGGGGGCTTGGCGACCCGCGGTACCGACCGTCGCCCCTCCTGCGCAAGATGGTGGCGGCCGGGTGGCTTGGTCGCAAGTCGGGTCGGGGCTTCTACGTCTATCCCCCGGCCCCCCCCAAGACCTAGCCCCCCACGAAGGCGTTCGAAACCGGGAGATTGTCGCGCGTGAATTTCGACCTGCCTGACGACGTCACCGCGCTGCGCGACGGAGCCCGCGAATTCGCGGCCCGCGAGTTGGCCCCCCGTGCTGCGAAAGCCGACGAGGACGAGACGTTCGTCGAGGAGCAGTGGCGCGCGATGGCCGACGGTGGCTGGCTCGGTGTCACGATCCCCGAGGAATTCGGCGGCGCCGGGCTCGGTACGCTCGCCAACTCGGTCGTGCTGATCGAGTTCGCCCGCGCGTGCGCCGCGTCGGCCGTCACGCTCTCCGTCCACGCGGGGCTCGCCGCGCAGGCGCTCATCAGCCAGCGGCTCATTTGCTCAGCAGCCGCATCGCTCCTTCGAGGCCCGCCAGCGTCATCGGG
>JANNRO010000522.1:0-2266 GCA_031401505.1 Planctomycetia bacterium | reverse complement strand
GTCGACGGGGCGCGCGCGACTCATCCAAGTTCCGCCCGTAAGAAGGCCTTCGCAAACGTCCACTCCCGTTCGACCGCTCGAGCCGACATCGCGAGCATGTCCGCAACTTCCACGACGGTGAACCCTCCGAAGAAGCGCAGATCGACGATCTGCGCGGCACGGCGCGACGTCCTGGCGAGACGCGAGAGGTTTTCATCGAAGCGGAGGATTCCGCCCGTGCGCGTCTCGTATTCTGACGCCAGTTGATCCAGATCGAGGCTCGGGACGTGCGTCCGCGTTCCCCCACGTTTCTCGGCCTGCCGGGCGCGCACGTGGTCGATCAGCACTTGACGCATCGCGACGGCCGCCGTGGCGAGGAAGTGCACCCGCCCGTTCCAGCCGTCCGCGGGCTCCCGGACGAGGCGGTCATACGCCTCCGCGATCAAGTCCGTCGCCTGCAGGTTGCCGTCGCGGCGGTTCCCTGCCGCCACCCGGCAGGCGATCCGATGCAATTCGGTGTAGAGCCGCCGGAATATCTCTTCGCGGGCTGCGGCGTCTCCTCTGGCCATGCGCCTTAAGTTCTCCGTCGTGTCCCAGAGCGGGGGACCCTCGCCGGTCTTCGCTGCGGCATTCATGCCCGGAATCCAATCAATTCGGATGCCTGATCGCAAGGCCCCGGTTCCGGCGACCGAGTCGGTGCCCGACCGTCGTCTCTCGGAGTTCAGCATTCGGCACCCGCAATCGGTCTGCGTCTCGAGAGGACGCGGACGAAGCCCGGACACCCGTCGAAACGTAGACTCCGACCGTGATCCGCCGGAATCGTGAGGCCGCGCCCGCGCGCCGCCGAGCCGGGGCGCCATGGCGGTAGACGCGGGCATCGTCCGTTTCAAACAGTGCATACCCATGTTTCACCTCATTGCGACCCTGCTACTAACACTGATCTTCGGTTTGCCCTTGCTCGCGCTCAGCGCGCTCTTCTCGACGCTGCCAGAGTCCTTACTCGCGAGATCCGCGCTTCTCGTCGCCTCACCGGTGCTGTACGCCCTCGGATTCGTGACCGTAGCCGGGATTGCGAGCATGCCCTTCCATCGATCGATCGTGCCGGGGTCGTTCCCACGAGACCTCACCACGCCGGCGTACCGGGGTCGCCGGTTCTATGGGCTTTGCTGGACGGCGGTCTTCTATTTCGTGCCGGTGTACTGGATGTTCCTGACGGTTCCGCCGTTCAAGCGACTGCTCTTTCGCCTATTCGGCTATCGGGGGACGATGAATTTTGTCGTCTACCCGGATACGTGGATCCGCGACCTGCCTCTGCTTGAGTTTGGAGAGGGGGCATACATCGCGAACAAGGCAACGCTCGGGACGAACGTGTGCCTGAACGACGGGACGATCCTGGTTGATCGAATCTCGCTCGGTGCGGGCACCATGATCGGGCATCTCTCCATGCTCGCGCCCGGCGTCGTCCTCGAGGAGGGAGCGGAAATCGGAGTCGGTGTCGCGCTCGGGATGCGCGTTCACCTGGAGCCGGGAGTGTCCATTGGCGGGTGCTGTGACATTGGCCATCTGACCCGGATGGAGGCGGGCTCTTCGACCGGGACCTCGGTCGACATCGGAGCCGGCAGTCGCATCGGTCCCCGGGTCCACATCCCTGCCGGGTCGTTCGTGCCGATGCGAAGTCGGTGCAAGACGGTGGAAGAACTGCGTGCCGCGCTCGCCACGAACGGGAGCGGATCCGCAACGAAACGCACGCAGGCACTGGCGACCGCGGAGTCTCCCGAGGCGTCCGCCCCTGACGTCGGGGGAGCTACCCCGGAGTTTCGCGCTCTCTGGCAGGTGTTTGAGTAGAGCGGCGAATCCGGGAGATTTCTCAGTGGATCCGCTCGTCACCGGACGCGGTACGTACGTACCCACTGACGTGTTATCTAATGCAGATGTCGCGGAACTCGCGAGTCCGGCCAAACTCGCGAATCTTGTCGCGACGAACTCATGGTGTCGGCTTCGCGCGCTTGAATTGCGGCTTGACGGCGAGGCGACGACGGAAGACTCCGCGTTGGCGCGCCGAGTCTTTTCCGAGTTCGTCGAGCAGCGCGTGGGGATTCGTGAACGAAGGGTGATCGATCGGGCCGCGATCCTGTCGCGTCGCCCCTGCCGACGCGACTTTCTGTCCGGCGATCTCGGCGCGCGCGCTGCGGTACGAGCGCTTGCGTCGGCCGGGCGCTCGGGCGCGGACATCGACGTCGTGGTCTGTGGAACGTCCACGCCCAACAGCCTCTGCCCGTCCACCGCG
>JANNRO010000521.1:0-5885 GCA_031401505.1 Planctomycetia bacterium | reverse complement strand
CGCCTCGGGCGTTTCGGCCTGTGCTCTTCGGCCTCGCTTCGGTCTCGTCGGGCTCGCGACGAGCTTTCTCCGACAGGCTCCTAGCCCGACCTATTCACGAACTGTCGCGGTCCCGTCGGCGCCTTCGGCCCCCGTACCGGCGACGAACCTGCGATTCGACGCATCCTCCGCATCTCGCCTCGACGCCTCGGCGTGTGGCAAGAACACGCGGTCTGCGTCTCGGCGAGACGCGGGGGCCGAATGCATCCGACGGGACGGTAGGGGGCGCGGCGGGCCTGATCCCCTCGACCCAACCACGACGCTCATGAATAGGTCGGGCTAGCATGGCGCCCGCTCCCGAACCGGCCCCCATCCCTCGCCCCCCCGGGTTCCGGAACGGGTTCCGGAACGAGTTCTCGCGTTCGTCTCCCGTCGAAGTCTCCGGAGTGCCCCACTTGGACCTCTTTGAGAAGCTCAAAAGCGCGGAAATGACGCAGCGCGCCCAGGTGCTTCGGGACTCCGGCCGCTACCCGTACTTTCGGGCCATCGAGGAGAGCGACCACGGCACCCACGTCCGTATCCACGGACGAGACCTGGTCATGGCGGGATCGAACAACTACCTCGGGCTGACTCACGACCCGCGGGTGATCGAAGCCGCGCGCGCGGCCGTCGCGAGATTCGGCACGGGCTGTACCGGGTCGAGGTTCCTGAACGGGACGTTGACGCTCCACGAGGAACTCGAGGTGAAGCTCGCGAAGTTTCTCGGACGCGAGGCCTGCATCACCTCCGGCACCGGATATCAGACGAACGTCGGCGCGGTCGCAGCGCTCGCCGTCCGGGGCGACGTCATCTTCGGAGACCGCGACAACCACGCGTCGCTGATCGACGGATGCCAGCTTTCATTCGCCAAGCTCTTCCGATACGGACACAACGACGTCGTGGAACTCGAGCGGCTCTTAAGGGACACGCCCTGCGAAGGCGGACGCCTCATCCTGACCGACGGCGTCTTCTCGATGCTCGGAGATCTCGCGCCGTTGAAGGAGTTGACGGCGCTCGCGCGCCGTTACGACGCGCGGTTGATGGTCGACGACGCGCACGCGGTCGGCGTGCTCGGCGAACACGGTCGGGGTACCCCCGAACACTTCGGCGTCGAGGCCGAGACCGACCTCGTCACCGGCACGTTCTCGAAGTCGTTCTCCACGATCGGCGGCTTCGTCGCGGGCCCGGCCGCGGTCGTCGACTACTTGAAGCACTCCAGCCGCAGCGTCGTGTTCAGCGCGAGCATGCCGCCGTGCAACGTCGCGACGGTGCTCGCCTGCCTCGACGTGATCGAGCAGGAGCCACAGCGGCGCGAACGGCTCTGGCGCAACGTCAGGCGCGTCAAGGCCGGCTTCGACGCGCTCGGCTTCGAAGTCATCGATCACGGGTCCCCGATCCTCTCGATCGTCATCGGGAGCAACGACGCGACGTTCGAGTTCAACTGGCGCCTGTTCGAAGAGGGAGTGTTCGTCAACCCCGTCGTGCCGCCGGCGGTCCCGAAGGGACAGAGCCTCCTGCGCACGTCGTACATGGCGACGCATACCGACGAGGACATCGACCGCATCCTGGGCGCCTTCAAGCGCGTGCGCGAACGGCTGAGCCAGCGCCGGTAGCGGCCCGGCGGGCGACGCGCCCGGCGACGGAGACTCACGTGACCGATCGGCTGGTGGTCGAACCCGAGCTCACCAAGCGCGATCGCAAGGAGTTCCTGGCGCTCCCGTATCGGCTCTACCGCGATCATCCGACCTGGGTCGCGCCGCTCCGCATGGCCGACGCCGCGACGATGAATCGGGCGAAGAACCCCTTCTTCGAGCACGCCGAGGTGATGCACTTCCTCGCGCGACGTGGCGGACGTGTCGTGGGGCGCGTCGCCGCGATCGAGAACCGGCTCCACAACGAGTTCCACGGCGACAAGCTCGGCTTCTTCGGCTGGTTCGACGTGGAACCCGATCCGGAGGCGGCGCGCGCGCTGATCGGGGCCGCGAGCGCGTGGTGCGCGGCGCGAGGGCTCGTCGCGATGCGCGGGCCGGTCAACTACTCCACGAACGACGTCTGCGGGGCGTTGGTCGAGGGCTTCGAGCACCGCCCGATGCTCATGATGCCCTACAACCGCGACGACTACGACGCGCTCTTGAAGGCGGCGGGCCTCGTGCCCGTCAAGGACCTCCTGGCCTACCGCATCTCGTGCGCGAACGAGCCGCCCGAGCGCTTCCTGCGCATCTGCAACCGCGCGCTCGAGCGCGGCGCGTACACGCTGCGCGACCTCGACCTCTCGCGTCGCGCCGAGGAGTTCCGCACGATTCGGACGATCTACAACGCCGCGTGGGCGCAGAACTGGGGCTTCGTCCCGATCACCGACTCGGAGTTCCAGCACGCCGCGAAGGACCTCGCGATGCTGGTCGACCCGCGGGTCTTCTTCTTCGTCGAGAAGGATGGTGTGGCGGTCGCGTTCATCGGCCCGATCCCGGATCTCAACGAGGCGCTCGTCGGCCTCGACGGCCGCCTCTTCCCGTTCGGGTTGTTGAAGCTCCTGTGGCGCAAACGGCGCCTGAAGAACGTGCGCGTCATGATGCTGGGCGTGCTGCCCGAGGCGAGAGGGAAGGGCATCGACGCGGCGATCTTCGTCCGGGCGATGCAGCGCACGCATGCGTTCGGATACGTCGACGCGGAGGCGGGCTGGATCCTCGAGGACAACTACCGCATGCGCCACGACATCGAACTGTCGGGCGGCGAAATCACCAAGCGGTACCGGATCTACGAGACCCCGACCGCGACGGCGTGACGTCACGTCGCGGCGATCGGTCGGCGTCGCGTCACTTCGCGGGAGCGTCGGTGGACTTTTCCTGACCGAAACGCGTGCGCACCGTCGGCTCGTTGTCCTTCCAGAATTTTCCCCACTCTTCGCGCTTGGTCTTGCGCTCCTTCTTCGTGAGCCCGGGGACGAATTTCGCGTCGTGACCCGTGATGGTGAGCAGCGCGTCCGCCGCCGCCGTCTGGACGAGTTCTTCGCGATCGTCGAGCGCGTCGAGCAGGGCGGGCACGCCGTCACAGGCGTGCAACTTCCCGAGCGCGGAGGCGGCGCCCAGCCGCGTGTAGTAGTCCTTGTTCGACCTCAGCGTGTCGATCAGCGGCGGGACCGCCCGCAGGTCGTTCAGGTCCATCAGCTTGTACGTCGCGCTGAACGACGTGCTCGGATCGGGATCCTTCAGCTTCTCGATCCACTTCTTCAATTCCGCCTCGTGCTCGGCGGCCACCTTCGGGTCGACGGGGGGCGGCTTGGGAGCGGCGACGGGCTCCTGCGGCAGCGGCTGGGGATCGGCCGGACGAGGTGCGGCGACCGAGGGCGGCGGCGCGGCCGAACGGGCGGCGAGATTTCTCACCTCCTCGACCCAGGCCGACATCTTCTCGACTCGACGGTCGAGTTCGTCGATGCGCTTGGCGGCCCGATCGGCTTCCTCGCGGTACGCCGCCAGTCGCCCCTCGACCGCCGACAGCGCGCTGGAAGTCGACGCCTGCGCGCCCCCCGTCTGCTGGACGACCCCCGAGATGCCGGCGTCGATCTGCTTCTGGAGGCTCGTGCGCGTCGTCTCGGCCTCCCGACGAATCGTCTCCGAGAGCCTCGTCTCGGCGTCACGAACGTCCGCGCGCCAGCGTGTTTCGAGATCGGTACGGGTGCCGATCTCGCCGTCCTTGCGGGTCAACCGCACGACCGAATAGGCGGCACCGCCGAGCGCCACCAGCGTCAACAGCGTGAGCAGCGTCCGCCCGGGGCCGGGAATGGCCCGCCGAAAGGCGCACGGCACGTGCAACACCTTTCCCGAGATCCGAACCGCCTTCCCCGTCTCGAGATCGACGTCGGGGATCGATTCGTGGCAGCGATCGCAGAAGCTGATTTCCATGATGTTGTCCGCCGATGCCTCGGGCCGACAGGGCGTCGGCGCCGCACGCGCGCCGATCCGGCGCCCCATTCAAACGCGGGGCGAGCGGCCCCGCCTACTTGACCCCGTCCGCCATGCCGGCATCGGGTTTGTCGCCGTCGGCCGGGGGCTTGGCCGGATCACCCCCGGGAGGCGGGGGGGGAGGGGCGCCGCCGACGGGCTGATCCAACCTCTCGCGGACCTTCGATTCGTTCTCCTTCCACCACTTCGTGCAGAGTTCCTTGGCCTCGTTCTTCTCCTTGCGGGACGGGTCGCCGGAGATCTTCATGTCGAAGCCGGTGATCGCGGTGATGGCCTTGCAGGCGGTGACCGACACGGTGTTGTCTTTGTCCCCGATCGCCACGATCAACGCCGGGATCGCGTCGCACGCGTGGAGGCGCCCGAGCGCGTTTGCAGCGGAGGTTCGACCGTACGGATCCTTGAATTCCTTCAAGACGCGAGTGAGCGAGGGGACGGCCTCGAGATCCCCCATGTTCGCGAGTTTCAAGCACGTGCTGAAGACCTTCTCGACGTCGTTCGCCGCGAGTCCCGCCAGCAGATCGGCGATGAGCGCACGAACCTTCGCCTTGTCCGCGGCGATCTCTTCGGGCGTCTTCGCGGGCTTCTCGTCCACCGGCTTTTCGGGGCCGGGAATCGGCGGGACGGGCTTCGCCGGCACCGGCGAATCGTCGGGATCCTTGGGCGGCTGCCCGTGCCCGCTCGCCGCGACCGGGCGCGACTTCAGATCGCGAATGTCGACGCCGAGCGTCGCGACGGTCTCCTTCAACAGCGTCGATTCCTTCGCGGCGTCGTCGATCTTCGCGTCGAGGACCTCGGATCGCTTCGCGAACGCTTGCGCGGCGGCCTCGCCCTGGCCCACGATCGCGTCCTTCATCGTTCGCGCGATCGCGACCTCCGTCGCCACCTTCTTCGCCTCGAGGGCGCACAGTTCCTTGGCCTTCGCGAGGCCGTCCTTGATGTCGGCCTGGACGTCGGAGCGGATTTGTCTCGATTCACTCGCGAACCGAACGTCCATCCCGTCCTTGCCGGCCTCCTTCGTCGCGCCGGACCCGCCTTTCGAGAAGGCCAGAGTGCCCATCACGGCAGCGTACAGCGCGAGCAGGAACGTCAGGATGCGCATGCCCCCGCCCTTCGGCTTGGGGCCCGCCGCGGACTCGCTCTTCGACTCGGTCGCGGACTTGGGTCGCTTGGCCATCGTCGTGCCTCCGAGCGTCGGTCGCGTCGTCGGGCGCCGTGGCCCCGCGACGGCCCACGCGAATCATCACTCGTCGTCGTCCTCGTCGTCCCACGTATCCGAACCATCCGCGATGTGCTCGCTGCCTTCGGGAATCTCTCCGACGCGCTCCTTCATCGTGCGACCGACGCGGAACTTCACGACCCGCTTGGCGGGGACATCGACCTTCTCGAGCGTGCGGGGGTTCTGTGCGCGGCGCGCGGCACGTTCCTTGATCTCGAAAACACCGAACTCGCGGAACTCGAGCCGATTGCCCTGTCCCAACTCGCGGATGATCTCGTCGAGGAACATCTGGACGATGTCGCGCGCGACGACCTTGGTCTGCGCCGTCCGATCGGCAATGCGGGCGACCAATTCCTTCTTCGTGACCGTCCTCGGACCATGAGCCTCGGCGTCGCGGCGACCCGGGGCGTGCGACGAAGGCACACTCGGATGGGCTGGTGAATGGGCCGGCGGACGGGCGGTCGCGTCCCGCCGCGGCACATCTCCCCCGCTTGCACCGCGGCCACCTGCCCCGCCGACGCCGGGTGTGCCGCCCATCGGCGGACCGGCGCGTCCGGGGCCCGCGGGAGTGGGTTTCGGGGGGAAGGGGTCGGGGCTCATCGCGGGCGCAGATACCGAAGGGGGAGGACGACGAGCGGAACGTCCCGGCTCGTCGGAACCCGTGTGGGTCGTAGGTCCTTGACCTGCGCCAC
>JANNRO010000520.1:0-7900 GCA_031401505.1 Planctomycetia bacterium | reverse complement strand
CCGCCGACTTCTACGCGTGGATCGCCGCGCACCCGAAGCTCGACGCGTACGACATCGCCGGGAGCTGGTATCGGTTCCTTCTCGATCGATTCGGCGCCGCCAAGTCGCGCGCGTACTACGGCGGCGCGACCGCGAAGGAGGCGATGGGATCGGATCTCTCGACGCTCGAAAGGGCGTGGCACGCGACGCTCGACGCCTACGCGCTGGTTCCCGAGGTGGAAACGCTGCTTCGCATGCGGCGTGGCGAGCCGGTCTCGTTCGATTCGGCGAGAGGAGTTCCCGCGGCAATCCTCGGATCGCCGTCGGACTGGACGTCACTCGCGACCGCGACGATTCACGCGAGTCCATCCGCCGATTGGACGCGGTCCGACGGGAAGTTCATGGCGTCGCACGCGGCGCCGACGTGGTCCACCTGCGAACTCGGCGACGAAACGTACGGCGACTGCGTGTTCCGGGCGACGGTGCATACCGCGAATCCCCTTCCGATCGAGCTGCGCCTCGGGGCCGAGAACCGGGTCCTTCTCGTCCAGTCGATCTTCCTCTATCGCGACGAGACCCCGCTCGGATCGGCGCCCGATGTCGCCATGACGGCCGAACGGAAGGTGACCGACTTCGTCGTCGCGCGCCGCGGTGACGTGATCGACGTGTGGATCGACGACGTGAAGGTGCTCACCGCGAAGGGCTCGGCGACGCGCGCGAAGCCCGGACTGGGCGTTCACCTCGGGTCGGCGGTGTTCGAGAACGTGCGCATCCGCCGCTTGCGTTGAGGCCACCTCCCACCGACCGTAGGGGAGACGTGGCCGGTGAATTCGCCCTCCCCCTCGCCTTCGATCTCGCGGCGACCGGGCTGTTCGCGCTGTCGGGCGCGCTGCGCGCGGTCAAGAAGGGCTACGACGTCGCCGGACTCGTGACGCTCTCGCTGGTGGCGGGCATCGGCGGGGCCCTGCTTCGCGACGGCATCTTCCTGCAGAGCGGCCCGCCGGCGGTCGTCTCCGACTATCGCTATCTCTACGCCGTCGGCGCCGCCGCGGCACTCGGCTGGTGGTTCGGCTCGCATCTCGAAACCCGGTTTCGCGTCGTGTTCCTCGTCATCGACGCGCTCGGCCTCGGTGCCTATGCCGTCGTCGGGGCGCAGAAGACGCTCGACGCAGGCCTCTCCATTCCGGCCGCCGTGCTCGTGGGCGCGGTCAACGCGGTGGGTGGCGGTCTGCTCCGCGACGTCCTCTCCCGCGACGAACCCGAGGTGTTCAAGCCGGGCGGCTACTACGCGCTCGCGGCCGTCGGCGGGGCGCTCGCTTTCTGCGGACTCGCGCGCGGACTCTCGATGGACGTGATCCCGGCCGCGATCTCGGGTATCGCCGTCACCTTCGCGCTGCGGCTGCTCTCGGTGCGCTTCCGGTGGCACACCCGCCCGGCTCCCTCCCACGCCGGCCCGCCGCGCGATCGGTAGCGCGTCGCGGGTTCGCCGGTAGAACCGCTCGCCCGCCGTCGTTTCTCGGAGGTTTCCCATGTCCGGATTGCTCGATCACTCGACGCTTCTCGTCCGCGAACACGTCGGCATGTTCAAGGCGGCCAATGCCTACGACCTCATCGACCCCGCGAACGGGACCCAGGTCGGACGAGTCCAGGAGCGGGTCGGCGGCTTCTTCCGGAAGGTGATGAAGTTCACGGCCTGGAAGTCGAGGATGGCCTTCCACATCGAGTTTCACGACCTCGCGGACGGAGGCGACACGGTCGTGCTGACCGTCTCGAGGCCGTTCACTTGGTTTCGTTCGGTGGTTTCGGTCGCCGACGCGACCGGCCGGCTCCTCGGGACGTTTCGGCAGAAATTGATCGCGTGGGGCCCCAAGATGTGGGTGCTCGCGCCGGACGGCTCGGAACTCGCGTCGTTGAAGGGCGATTGGAAGGGCTGGAACTTCACCTTCACCGACGCCTCGGAGCGTGTGCTCGGTACGGTCACGAAGAAGTGGTCGGGACTCGGCAAGGAGTTGTTCACGTCGGCGGACAACTACGTGATCGACCTCTCCCCCGAGTGTCGGGATCCGGCCCTGCGTCGGCTGCTTCTCGCGGCACCGGTCACGGCCGACATGGTCTACAAGGAGTACGCGTAGGCGCGTCCGGGTCGCCGAACTACGCCCCCGTCGCGACCGCGAGGCCCGCCGCCCGCACGACGCGCGACATCGGCGGAGGTTTCGTCCAGCGGACGATCTCGAGGCGCCCGTCCTCGTGCTCCACGAGCGACGTGCACGAGTCCACCCAGTCTCCGTCGTTGGCGTAGAGGATTCCCTCGACCATCCGGATCGCCGCGACGTGGACATGGCCGCAGACCACGCCGTCGAGGCCGCGGCGCCGGGTTTCGGCGACGGCCAGCTTCTCGAAGTCGCCGAGCGCGGCCATCGCGAGGTTCGCCCGGGACTTCACGAACGACGCGAGCGAGCGGTAGGGGTGACCGAACAGCGGACGGATTAGGCGCCAGAGGGCCGAGAGGCCGATCCGTCGGAACGGCGACAGCAGGCCGTGCGCGAGCGGCACCAGCCATCGATGCTTCGTGATGACGGGGTCGAACCGATCGCCGTGGACGACCCAGAGCCGTCGGCCGTCCGCCGTCACGTGGACGGCGTCGTCTACGACGTCGATTCCGCCGAACTGATGGCCCAGGTACGCCCGCGCGAACTCGTCGTGATTGCCGGGGGTGTAGATCACCCGGGTGCCCTTGCGCACCTTGCGGAGCAGTTTCTGGACGACGTCGTTGTGCGCCTGCGGCCACTGCCAGGCGCGCTTCAACGCCCACCCGTCGATCAGGTCGCCGACGAGGTAGATCACGTCGGCGTCGTGGACGCGGAGGAAGTCGAGCAGGTCCGCCGCCCGGCAGTCATGCGTGCCCAGGTGCACGTCCGAGATCCAGATCGTGCGGTAACTCCGGGTGGGAACGTCGTCCGACATGCCCCCACCTTCGGCTGGCTTCGCAAAGACCGGCCCCGGTTTCGTTGAAGGTGTGTCCCGCGGCGCGGACGGTAGCGAATTGTCAGGTGCTTGACCCGAAGACGGCTTCGTCCTCGCAGACATTGGCGATGCTCTTCGCCCATGACGTCCGAGCGCTCGTTCTCCATCGATTTCTTCGTCGCCAAGGCGGCCGCGATGATCGTCGCCGCCACCCCGCTCTGGATCGCGACTTCTCCTCTATGGATCGCGTTCGTCCGCCGCCAGCGGCGCCTCGCCGTGACGCAGGGGCTCCGATCGCTGATGCCCGTCCAGATCCGCACCCTCGCGCGCTACGCCGAAGCGATGATGGGTACCGGGGAACCGCAGGAGGTCTGGGACCGAGTCGCGCTCCGGATCGACCGCTTCCTCGCGACGCATCGGACGTCGCCCCGTGCATGGCGAGTACCGATGATGATCCTGGCCCTCGAGATCGCGCCGATCTTCACCGGGCGACTCCCCGCCTCCTGGATCTCGCGCCGGTCGCTTCGGTGCTTCGTCATCACGCGGCTCTCGACCGCGACGGGAGTCTGGGGGCGACTTGCCATCACCCGCCAGCTGATCCGGATGGCGTACTACGACGATCCCGTGCTGCAGGCGCGCATCGGGTACCTACCGCTCGAATGCCGATCGAATCCTGCACGGGGCCCGCGTCCGACGCCCAAGCTCTCGCTCCCGACGGAATCGCACGCGCGCCTGGTCGGCGCGAACTTCTGATGCGGCCGGACATCGAGACCGACATCCTCGTGATCGGCAGCGGCGCGGGCGGCGGCGTCGTGGCCTACCACCTCGCGCGCCGCGGCGAGCGCGTGGTCGTTCTCGAGCGCGGTCCGCGCGTCGAGTCGGCCGACATGGGGTCGAGCGAGATGCGCTCGATCGGCACGCTCTACAAGGACGGCGGTTCGCAGACCAACACCGATGGCGACATGTTCGTCCTCCAGGGCAGTTGCGTCGGCGGATCCACCGTGCTCACCAACGGGGTCTGCTTTCGCCTGCCCGAGGACGTTCGGCGCGCGTGGGCGAATCAGGGCTTCGAGATGCCCCCGGAACCCTTCGCGCGGAGTTTCGCGCGCGTCGAACGGGCGATCGGCGTCGAGCCGCTCGATCCACGCCGGCTCAACTCCGCCGCCGAACTCATGCGACGCGGCGCATTGGCGTGGGGGGGCGAGGCGCACGGCTTCGCGAAGAACTTCGCCCAGTGCGTGGGTTGCGGCGCGTGCAATCTCGGCTGCCGCTACGGTCGCAAGTTGGACTCGCTGACGACCTGGATCCCGATGGCCGAGGCCCACGGCGCCCTCGTGCTCGCGCTGTGCTCGGTGGACCGGATCCTCGTCGAGAAGGGGAGGGCGGCGGGAGGGGAAGTCCGCGACCTGCGCGATGGGACCCGCTTCCGGGTACGCGCACGTCGGACCGTGCTGGCGGCCGGGGCCGTCGGCACGCCGGAGATCCTGTTGAAGTCGGGGCTCGCGCCCGAAACGGCGGGCCGGCGCACCTCCTTCAACGTCGGCTCCCTCGTGGCGGCCGAGTTCGCGGACGACATCGACGCCTTCGAGGGCGATCAGATGGGCGTCCACATCGCGGGCGACGGCTGGCTCGCCGAGCAGGACCACAATCCGCCGACCGCGTTCGCGATGACGCTGCCCGGCTGGTACGACCGCCACGCCTCCGACATGAACCGCTACCGACGATTGACGGCCGCGGGCGTGCTGGTGCCCACGCAGGACACGGGGCAGGTCTTTCTCGGAATCGGACGTCGCCTGATGCCGCGGCTGTTCGATCATGCCGAGATCAAGTTCCGCCTCCCCCGCGCGGATCTTTCGAAGCTGGCGGAGGCGCTCACGGCCCTCTGCCGCATCTTTCTCGCGGCCGGCGCCGTGCGGGTCCTGCCCCCGACCGGTCGGGCGATCGAGGTGCGACGAATGGAGGACTGCGACCGTATCGCGGGGTTGATCCGTTCGCAGGCGGACGTCACGGGCTTCGGTTCGGCTCATCCGATGGGGGGTGCCGTCGCAGGCGACGACCCGCGTCGGACGACGGTCGATCCGTCGTTCGCCGTCCGCGGCGTCGTCGATCTCTTCGTCGCCGATGCGTCGGTGTTTCCCGCGAGCACGCGCGTCAATCCGCAATTGACCGTCATGGCCGTCGCCGACGCGGCGGTGCGCTCGATCGGCGGCTTCGAGCCCGAGCCGGTGCCGGTAGAGGATTTGGTGCCGATCCTGCGTTCCCGCACGCCGGCGGGCGTCCGAACATGAGCGTCGTCGGCTCGATCGTCCACGCGGCCGCCGTCCGGCGGCTCGCGCGACTGCGCCGGGCGGCGCTCGACCCGGCCGAGGCACAGGCCCGCGTGCTGCGCCGCTTGATGCGCTCGGCGCGCAAGACCGCGTTCGGACGCGACCATCTGCTGGGTCACGTGCGCCATGCGTCCGAATTCGCCGAGGCCGTGCCGTTGCGCGACTATGCGGGAATGGAGCCATGGTGGCGCCGCGCGCGCTCGGGCGAGCCCGACGTCGCGTGGCCGGGGGTGATCGAGAACTTCGCCGTGTCGTCGGGCACCACGGCAGGCGAGAAATATCTGCCCGTATCCGAGCGCACGATTCGCAGCGCCCGTGGCGGCGGCTTCGACAATCTGGTGCCGTTCCTCGCCGCACGCCCCGACCGCGAGTTGCTGGCCGGTCGGCTCCTCTTTCTCGGCGGCGCGACGACGCTGCGCGAGGAGGGGCCGGCGTTCGTCGGCGACATGACGGGCATCATGGGCCGTCGCATCCCGATGCGGTTCGCCCGTCGCCGTCTCCCGAGCCCGGACGTCGCGGCCGACGGAGACTGGGCGCGCAAGATCGATCGCACGATCGAGGAGTCCCTTCACGCCGATGTGCGCCTGCTGGCCGGCGTGCCGTCGTGGATCCTTCTCCTGCTCGAGCGCGTCGTCGAGCGCGCACGCGTCGGTCGCCGGGCCCGCGCGACGATCCGCGAAGTCTGGCCGAACCTGTCCGTCTATCTCCACGGTGGCATGGCATTCGAGCCGTATCGCCGCCGGTTTCGCGAGTTGGTAGGCGACGACGTCTGGTGTCTCGAGGGGTACTCCGCGTCCGAGGGCGGCATGCTCGCGGTACAGGATCGACGCGACGATCCCGGGCTCGTACCCGTCGCCGATCGCGGCGTCTTCTTCGAGTTCGTCCCGTCGGGAGAGGTGGGATCGAAGTCCCCTCGTCGGTTGGCGCTGGCCGACGTCGAGCCGGACGTCGACTACGCCGTCGCGCTGACGACGGACTCGGGCATCTACGCGTACCTCGTGGGCGACGTCGTGCGGTTCCTGTCCGTCAGGCCGCACCGCCTCGTGTTCGCCGGTCGTCTGGCTCACACGATGAACGCGTTCGGCGAGCACGTCAGCGGCGGCGAACTCGATCGCGCGGTCGTCGGCGCGTCGATGGCGGTCGGGGCCCGAGTCCGCGAGTTCGCCGTCGCCGCGCGATTCCCCGATGCAACGCACCCGCGGGGGGGGCATATCCATTACGTGGAGTTCGAGGGGGCTTCGGGGGATGCGATCGCGCTGGCGAACGAGATCGATCGTCGGATCGCGGGAGGCAACGAGGACTACGCCGCCCATCGACGCGGGAACTTCGGCATCGACGCACCCGAGGTGCGGGTGGTGGCCGTCGGTGCCTTCTACGCGTGGATGCTCGCGCGGGGCAAGTTCGGGGGGCAGCACAAGGTACCCCGGGTGCTCTCGACGACGCTCCACGCCGATTGGCTCGAGTTCCTCGACCGTACGAAGCCCGAAGGACGGGGGACCCTCCCGCCACCGGTCCCCGCTGCCATCCCGTCCTGATCGAAGGTTTGCGCAGGCAACGCCGCTTCCTTGCGATCCGGGTCGATCATTCATGCATGGAGTCGATGACGATTCGCCGTCCGGTGGGCCTCTTCGCCGCCCGCGTTGCGCTGGGCGTCCTGCTGGCCGTCGCGCTGTTCGCCGCGACGGCGGTTGCCTGGACGCTCGCGCGCGCGAGGGGCGCATGAGCGAGACCCGAGTTCGCGGCGCGGCCGCGCTCTCGGTCGCCGCCGTGACGTTCGTGCTCGTGCTCGCGGCACTGCGCTCCGTCGCGTCGTCGCCGACCGCGTGCCCCGATCACGCGACGGGACCCGCGTCCGACCTCCCGGTGCCCGTCCCGAGGGCCCCCGCGGTCCTCGGACTTCGGCGGTAGTCGGCAGGGCGAGCGATCAGCGCTACCCTCGCCCGCTTGCCCTCCGGGAGGCGGATGATGATCGAAGCCGAGTTCCACCACGCCGTGTGCTGCGGTCACCGAGGGGGCGGCTTCTCGGCCGGACGCGGCCGCCGCGAGCCGTTCGCGTTTCCCGGTACCTCCAAGAAGTACGCGCGCGATCGCGTGGTCGACGTGAAGCACGTGCGACTCGACGTCGCGGTCGATCCCGCGGAGCGCAGGATCGCGGGCTCGGCCACGCACACCGTTGCGGCGCTCGCCGACGGGTGCGCGCGTGTCGTCTTCGACGCCGTCGAGCTTTCGATCGACGGGGTGAGCGACGGGAACGGCAAGGCGCTCGAGTTCGAGCACCGCGACGGCGAGCTGACCGTCCATCTCGCGAAGTCGCTTGCGACCGGCGCGGAGACGGTGATCGCGGTCGCATACCACGGTTCGCCGCGCCGCGGCCTCTACTTCATCGCGCCCGACGACGGGTACCCGAAGAAGCCGCTCCAGGCGTGGACGCAGGGGCAGGACGAGTTCGCGCGGTACTGGTTCCCCTGCTTCGACTACCCGAACGACAAGGCGACGACGGAGGTCGTCGTGACGGTCCCGTCGAAGTACACGACGTTGTCGAACGGGACGCTCCTCGGCAGGAAGGACGGCCCGGCGAAGGGGACGACGACCTGGCATTGGAAGATGGCGATCCCGCACGTCTCGTACCT
>JANNRO010000519.1:0-1689 GCA_031401505.1 Planctomycetia bacterium | reverse complement strand
GAACGAGGTGCTCTCGCGAGCGCTCGCGAAAAGCCCCGCGGACCGCTATCCGACGGCCGGCGAGATGGCGTCGGCGCTGCGGGCGGCGATCGCCGACGGCGCTCCTCCGTCGGCAACCACGTCGGGCGTGACGTCGGCCATCCGGGCACCGCGCTCGATCCCGGTGTCGGACGCGGGTCCCGTGGCGCAATCGAAGGCGCCGCCGAGAGGGCTCTCGCTTCGGCGGGTCGTGGTCGCCGTCGTCGTTCTCGTCGCGATTGCCGTCGCGCTCGGCGCCAAGTACGTCATCGACTTGGTTCGGAACCAGAGTCGGTGGGCCCGAGCGAGCGACGCGCTCGCCGGGGGGCGGTACGCCGCCGCCGTCGACACGTTCTCCGAGATGCTCGCCTCTGATCCCCGCAATGGAGAGGCGTTCCTCGGTCGCGCGCGTGCACGTACGGCGCTCGCCGATCGCAATGCGCTCGCCGACCTCGACGAGGCCCATCGGCTGCTCAAGGACGACGTCCGCGTGTGGACCGTGCGGGGAATGTACCTCTGGCGCGTCGAGAAGGACGGAGCCAAGGCAGATCACGCGTTCGTCCGAGCGTTGACCCTCGACGCCAAAAACGTCGACGCTCGCTTCGAGCGGGCGCTCTCCGGGCTGGATCGCGGGCTCGCGTCGCTCGTCGAGCAGGACGCGGCCGCCATCGAGCGCGACGCTCCGGGCGACGCGCGCGTCCCGTGGCTGCGCGCGACACTCCGATTGCGGGCCGCGATCGACGTCCAGGGGCAGGGGACGTCAGGTCCGCTCGCCGAAGAGGCCGTCGCTCTCGCCAGAGATGCGGCCGCCAAAGACGCCAATTGGGCCGACGGGGCGTCGGTGCTCGCGTCCGCGCTCGGCACGCTGGCGTATGCCCGAAAGCAGCAGGGTGACTATGACGGGTCGCGCACCGTGCTCGACGAAGGCATCGTCGCGTCCACGCTTGCACTCGACCGCGCGGCGAAGCATCCGGGCTACCGCGGCCAGGGTGCCTCGCGGGGCCGTCGACTTCACGAGCGGGCCGGGCTTCGATTTCAGCAGATGGACGACAAATCGGCGCTCGCCGACCTCGACGAGGCATTGTCGATCGCGCCGAAGGACCCCGACCTCCTGTCGGCCCGCGCGTACGCCCTGCAGCAGAGCGGAGATCACGAAGGGGCCATTCGTGACTACGAGCGGCTCTACGACGTCACCAACATTCTCGAGCACCTGTTCCGCCAGGGCTTCGGCTGGCAGCGCATCGGGGACGGCCGTGCCGACGTCGGAGATCGCGACGGCGCCGTCGCGGCGTACGACAAGGCGATTGCGGTCTACGCCACCGGCATGGCGCGCGGGTCGAGCGAGTCCGATTTCCCTGCATACAGCGGCGAGACACGCACGAGGCGCGCACGCTGGCTCGCGGGCGCCGAGCGTGAGACCGAGTGGAAGGCGGCCGAGGCCGACCTTGCCGAGGCGCTGCGCCGCAAACCCGACGACTCCGAGGTGCTCCTTCGGCGGGCGGAATTGTGGCTCTCCCGGCGGGACGCGAAGCGGGCGTACGACGACGCGCGTCTCGCGGTCGGCGGGCACAAAGACCGTACCCCTCGCTTCTACGCGCGGCTTGCCAAGGCCGCGATGATGCGCGCGCGCGAGGAAGACGCGGCGGGTCGAGCGGGTCCGGCTCAGGCATT
>JANNRO010000518.1:0-6694 GCA_031401505.1 Planctomycetia bacterium | reverse complement strand
CCAATCGCTGGTCGGGCGGGACGCGCGACGACACCGGGTTGACGACCGAGGGGTTCGCGCTGCTCACCGAGATGCGGCGGTTGAAGGTGGTGCCGGATCTCTCGCACCTGAACCTCAAGGCCTGCGACGACGTGTTCTCGCGACAAGACGGCCTCGTGATCGCGAGCCACAGCAACGTCCACGCGCTGCGCGGGCATCGGAGGAACCTCTCCGACGCGCAGATTCGCGAAATCGGCGCGCGCGGCGGCGTGATGGGGATCGTGCTCTACGCCCCGTTCGTCGGCGAAGGCGAAGTGACGATCGAAACGGTGATCCGGCACATCGACCACGTGGCGGCGCTCGTGGGCAGCGACCACATCGGTATCGGCAGCGACCTCGACGGAGGCTTCCGCACCGACAAGGCGCCGCGAGGAATCTCCTCGGTCGCCGACCTCGCCCGCATCGGCGAGGCGCTCTCGGCCCACGGCTACACCGACGCGGACGTGGCGCTCATCCTCGGCGGCAACTGGTTGCGCATCCTCAAGCAGGCGCTTCCCGACTGACACCGCGAGTCCCGCCGATCGGGGTCGGAGACCGATCGGCGGGATTCGCGGGACGGTCGGCTGGTAGCCTTCGCGGGCCATGCCTGCGCCCGCCATCCACGTCGAGCGACTGTCGAAGATCTTCCGCGTACGCGAGAGGCCCCCGGGCGTCCTCGGCGCGATGAAGGGGCTCTTCACGTCGAAGACCCGTGAGGTCCACGCGCTCGAAGACGTCACGTTCTCGATCGCGCCCGGCGAGCGCGTCGCGTTCGTCGGCGCCAACGGCGCGGGCAAGTCCACGACGATCAAGGTCCTGACCGGCATCCTGCGTCCGACGAGCGGGACCGTCGACGTGCTCGGAATGGTTCCCTCGGAGGACCGACAGACGCTCGCCCGTCGCATCGGCACGGTGTTCGGACAACGCTCCCGCCTCTGGTGGCACCTCCCCGCGCGCGACACGTTCGCGCTCCTCGGCACGATCTACGACCAGCCGGACGCCATCCACCGCGCGCGGACCGACCGCCTCGTGGACACGTTCCGCATCGGCTCGCTCGTCGACAAGCCGGTCAAGACGCTCTCGCTCGGCGAGCGCATGCGTTGCGAGTTGGTGGCCGCGCTGCTCCACGCGCCCGACCTCCTCTTCCTCGACGAGCCGACCATCGGACTCGACGTCACGGCGAAGGCGATCATCCGCGACCTCGTCCGCGAGCGGTCCGAACAGGACGGGTGCACGGTATTGCTGGCCTCGCACGACACGGGCGACATGGAGAGCGTCTGTGATCGCGTCCTCGTGATCCACCGCGGCCGTCTCCTCCTCGACCGCTCGGTCGCGGCATTGCGGAGCGGCTTCCTGCGACGCAAACGCGTCACGCTCCGCACGGTCGAAGCCGATCCGCAGGTCGAGGTCGCGGGCGCGACGATCGTCGAACGCGGCCCCCACCGGGTGGTGTTGGACGTGGACCCCGCCGCCCATTCGATCGGGGCCGTCGTCGCGGCAGCGATTTCGACGGTGCGGCTCGACGACATCTCCGTCGAGGACCCTCCGTTCGAGGAGATCGTCAAGGCAATCTACGCGTCGGCGGACGTGGGCCCCGTCGCGAATTCGCCAGGCGAGCCGACGGCCCTCATCGGGCCGAACGCGTGAGCACCCGCGCGTTCGTCGCCGTCGGCCGCATCGCGGCGCGACAAGCCATCGCCTCGCGCACGGAGGTACTGGGCCGCCTCGTCTTCTACGGGGTCCTCCTGCTCATTTTCTCGCAACTCTGGCGCGTGGTGCCGCTCGGCGCGGCCGATCCCCGGGCGCCCGTCTGGTACATCGCGGTCACGGAATGGGTGCTGCTCTCGATCCCGTACGTCCATCTCGACCTCGAACGCGACTTCTCGTCCGGCGACGTCGCGTACTTCCTCCCGCAACCGGTCTCCTACGTGTCGCTGAAGGTCGCGGAAGGACTGGGGCAGTTCCTCGTGCGCCTCGCGATCATCGGGGCGTTCGGCGTGCCCGCAACCTACCTCTTCGCCGGAGGATTTCCGACCGACGCAAGCGGCCTGCCCTTCGCCGTTCCCCTCGCCTTGCTGGCCGGCGTGCTCGGCATCATCGTCCAGGCCACGATCGGCGTGCTCTCGATCTGGCTGACCGACATCTCGCCGGTCTATTGGATCTGGCAGAAGTGCTGCTTCGTCTTCGGCGGGCTGATTCTGCCGCTCGACGTCTATCCCGCGTGGTTGCAGGCGGTCGCACGCTGGACACCGTTCTCGGCGCTCCTCTACGGCCCGGGGCGAACGGCGCTCGGATTCTCGCCGCAGGCGCTGGTCGAGTCGGGAGTGCTGCTCGTCCTATGGACAGGGATCGCGCTCGTCGTGCTGAAGACCGTCGTCGCGCGCGGGCTGCGCGTCCTCGACGTGAACGGAGGCTGACGTGTCCGTGAACGACACGCTCCGGTTTCATCGCGCCCTCTTCGCGACCAATCTGAAGACGGCGCTCGCCAACCGTGGCGCGTTCTGGATGAACGTCGGCTTCATGCTGCTGAACGACGCGATCTGGTTCTGCGTGTGGATCGTCTTCTTCGCCAGGTACCCGACGATCCGGGGCTTCACGCTGACGGACATGGCCCTGCTCCAGGGCGTGCTCGCGACCGCCTTCGGAATCGGCGTCGTCTTCGCGGCCGGCACGCGCGAACTGGCGCGCATGATCGCGGACGGCGACCTCGACACGTTCCTGATCCAACCGAAGCCGCCGCTCGCCCACATCGCCGCGAGCCGGATGATGGCGAACGGGCTCGGCGACATCGCGTACGGCATCGTGCTGATCGCGACGTTCGCCGACATCGATGGCGCCGCGTGGGCGTGGCTTCCCGTCGGCGTCCTCTCGGGATCGGTCGTCTGGGTCTCGTTCAGCGTCCTCGTCCACAGCATCGCGTTCTGGGCCGGCCCGTTCCAATCGCTCGCGAAGCAGATGAACGAGATCATCATCACGGTCACGGGGTACCCCGATCGCATCTACGGGGGCGCCCTGCGCGTGGTGCTGTTCACGCTCCTGCCCGCGGGGCTCTTCGCATGGCTGCCGGCACGACTCGTCCGAGAGCCGTCGCTCGCGAACTTCGCGACGGTCGTCCTCGGCGCGCTGGGACTCGCACTCGCTGCCATCATCGTCTTCCGCGCGGGGCTCCGGCGCTACGAGTCGGGCAGCCGCTTCGGTTCGATGAACTGATGCCCTCGGTCGGTACCCGCGATCAGTATCCCCGCTCGGCCAGCCGCGCGACGAGCCCGCGGTAGAACGCCCTATGGTCGAAGCGTCCGATGCCGGGCGGCGTCCAATGCCAGCCGGTTTGCGAGAGATGGTCGGCCTCGACGGTCCCCCACCACTCGCCCCAGCGCGCGCTCTGGACGGAGACGAGCCCGTCGTTGGGGCCCTCCTCGCGCTGGAGCAGACGGAACGCCACTTGGAGCGGCGCCGCGACCGCATACCACGGACGCGCGCCCGCGAGCGAGAACGTCGGCACCTCGGGTCCCGCCGAGAGGTCGGCGTTGCGCGCCTCGCACGCCGTGCGCGTCAGGTCGCGGAACGCCGCCGAGTCGATTCCGACGTCTCGCAGGAGCCTCCACCCCGCCATCGCGCGCCCGAGGCGCACGCCGCCCCAGTCAGCCAGATGGGTGCCGCGGTGGGGCGTCGAGATCGTGACCAGCGAGGCGACACGCTCGTGCCCGCCGAGCTTGCCGACGTACCAACGCGCGTCGAGCCCGCCCATGCTGTGCGCGATCAGGTTGACCCGCGGGGCACCCGTCCGATCGATCGCGGCCTTCAACGCCCGCGCGCGCACCTCGACACTCGACGTCGCGGGCAATTGCACCGAGACGACGTCGATGCCCTCCTCGCGCAGCGCGTCCTCGACGTCCCGGAAGTAGGCGAACGAAAACAGCCGCGAAACCGTGCGCCTCGCGAATCCGAGCAAGCCGTGCACGAGCACCACGGGGTGGCGCGTGGCGACGGGGGTCGCGGTCGGTTCGAGAGCGGCGGCGGCGGTCATTTGTCGGTCGGGGTCGGAATCGGTAAGGGCAGGACGATTTCAGGAGGAACGGTGGCGTCGGGGGGAATCGGCGGTTGCGGCTCGATCGGTGCCGGGAGAGAGGGCGGCGCGTCCGGGGGTCGATGGTACCGCTTCCAGAGGAGCACGCCGCCCAAGACCAGCGCCGCCACGAGCAGGATCGCGATGCCGACCTTGACGATCGAGACCGGCGCCGTGCCCACGACCTTCCCCGTCTGTCCGTTGACCATGAAACGGAACGTCTTGCCCTTCCAGCGGTAGGTCGCGATCCACAGCGGCACGAGGAGGTGTTTCCACGTCACGTCGCCGTATTGCGTCCAGACCCGGAGCGAACGTTGCGTGTCGCCAGGGACGTCGCCCGAGCAACGCCGCGTCTGGATGCCGTTCGCCCACTCGCGGGCGCGTTCCCATCCACCGGGCAGGTCGACGGTGTACTCCTCGGCGGCGAAGCCCGAGAGGAATTCGCTGCGATAGGGCTCGACCCGATCGAGATCGAAGGGCTTCGCCTCGTCCATCAGGCGGTCATCGAGGCCCTTGGACGCGCAGACGAGGATGTCGTCGAAGCCGTCGGTTCGCTCGCCCGACGCCGACTCCCAGCGCGTGCGCATTTCCTGCCGCGCATGCTGTCCGGAGCCGACGGTCACCATGTAGTGGTACCCCGCCTCGGCGGTCCAGCGCGACCACGCGCGCGCGTCGTACGTCCAATGCGGCACGTACACGCCCCTCAATTGCTCTCCCGTCGCGAGATCGAGCAGTTTCTTCGGTCGGAAGAGGCCCTTCCCGAGCCACGACTGCCAGAGGCCCCTCGCGCGCGCGTGGTTGACCGCGAAGGGCACGACCGACTCGGGAGGGATGCGATCAACGTCGCCCGTGCGCTCGACGACGTGCTCGCTGCCGCAGAACGAGCAACCCGACGAGATCGTGGCACCGACGTACGTCACTTGGGCCCCGCAGTTCTCGCAGCGGAAGACCTTGGGCGCGTCGTCACGCCGCTTCGCTGCCTCGCCGGTTCCCGCTTCGGAGATCAGTTCGAGCGCGTGCTCGACGGCGATGTAGTCGTCGTCCTGCACGATCCCCTTCGAGTTGCCGCAGAACGGGCACTTCAGCCCATGTTCGGAGGGCTCGAAGAGCATCAGCGCGCCGCACCCGTCGCACTCGAACTTCTTCGCCGCGATCGCGCCACCGCTCGGGAGGGTGCCCTCCCTCGGTTCGACCGCAAAGGAGGCCCCGCAGGCCATGCACCATTGGCCGGGCGAGGGCGGGGCCGAGCACTCGGGACAGTGCGCCTCGTCGACGGTCGGCGCGGATGCCGCGCGCTCGCCCTCGACGGTCACTTCCGCACCCGGATCACGAACCGCCCGGCGCCCCCCGCGGGTGCGCCGACGAGGAGCGGGGCGACCGTCCCCGATTCGCCGACGGGACCCGTGGTCAAAACCAGAGAGTCCCCCACCGTGAGCCTGCGGTGAACGCGCAGACTCTCGAGGAAGACGGAGCCACCGCAGGAAGGAGTCAGCCGAGGCACGAGGTCGACGTCGACCGCGCACGAGCCCCGCTCGCGCAGCCCGATCATCCATTCGACGAGCACGTCGCCCGACACGCCGCCGTCGGGTCCCGCCGCGCCCGTCACCCAGCGGACCGTCCCCACGGGGATCGACGACGGGCGGTACTCCTCGACCGAGTAGGCGGCGGCCGAGCCCGAAAGCCCCGAATCGGCCCGGATCGCGAGCCGAAGTCCCGACGCCAGCGGTGCGGTCGGACCGGATAGGGGTCCGGGGATCGAACCGGCGTCGAGCGTCCAGCTCCAGCCGTGATCGGGAGCGAGCGGACTGACCGCGCGCCCCATGTCGTCGGTCGCGCCTGGAACCGGGGCCCGTACCTCGGCGGTTGTGCATCCGACCGGGATCGCCATCGACAGCGTCGCCACGGTCGCGACCAGACGGGGAACCCAAAGGCGCCGGGACATGAGACCTCCTCGGTCGAGTCTACCGATGCGCGACCGGGCGCGCGCGAGATGGCTGCGTTCGTTGCCCCGGCGCCCGAGCAGGGTAGCGTCTCTCCCCATGTCCGAAACCGCCGTGATGTTCGAGCGCGTCGTGAAGCGCTTCGGCGAGTTCACCGCGGTCGACGGGCTCGATCTCGACGTGCCCAAGGGGTCGATCTTCGGCATCCTGGGCCCCAACGGCGCCGGCAAGACGTCGTCGATCCGCATGCTGATGAACATTTTCGCGCCCGACGAGGGACGCATCGACGTCCTCGGTGCGCCGATGACGGAGTCGACGAAGGCGCGGCTCGGCTACCTCCCCGAGGAGCGCGGGCTCTACAAGAAGATGCGGATGCGGGAGTTGCTCCGCTTCTTCGGACGCATCAAGGGACGCGACGACGCGTTCCTCGACCCGCGCATCGACCGCTGGACCGAACGGATGGGTCTCTCCCAGTGGCTGACCCAGCGCGTCGAAGCGCTGTCGAAAGGCATGTCGCAGAAGGTCCAGTTCCTGGCGACGATCCTCCACGAACCCGAATTGGTCGTGCTCGACGAGCCGTTCGCCGGGCTCGATCCGGTCAATCGCGACTTCCTCCGCGACGTCGTGCTCGAACTGCGGCGTGGCGGGACCACGATCGTCTTCTCGACGC
>JANNRO010000517.1:0-3066 GCA_031401505.1 Planctomycetia bacterium | reverse complement strand
AGGCCGCGCGAATGCGTCAGCGGGCCGTCAGCTCGACGGGCTTGAAGGGGAGGCCGAGTTTCTTCGCGAGCTCCGCGATGCGGGCCTGGAGCGCCGTCCACTCATCGATGGTCTTATGTCGGCGATCGGCGCCGCCGATGCCGGGATAACTCTGTTTGGTGTACTTGATCAGCATCTGCGCTTGGATGGTGGCCTGCTTCGCCTCGGAAGCCGCACCACCGGACTCGAGGGCACGCTCCGCGATCGACACGCGGATCGCGAGCGCCAGCGTCTGGACTCCCCACCAGTCGGCGGAGTCGTCTTCGAAGTATCGAGGGCCCTCCATCACGAATCGAAGGGCGTTGATCGCCTTCGTGCCATCGCCAGCCCGTTCACCTCCGTGATACGCGCGCGCGAGGAGCAGGAAGTCCGGGGGGGAGAGGTCGGAGTGATCGTTGACGAACCCCATGTCCAGTCCGCCCGCGTTCACGCGCGCGACCGTTTTCGTGAGTTCGGCGTCGCTCGCCGACGCCACCTGTTCTTGGAAGTCGAATACGGCTTTCCCGTAGTGCGTGAGCTCGGAGCCGGCGCTGGTGATCGGCAGTTTGTGTCCGAGAAACAAGTCCCTCACGTACTCTCGGAATTCCTGGAGGTTCGCCGTCCGGCGCAGCGGGATCTTCCATTGCCGCCCGTCGTACTCGATCGAGGAAACGACCAGTTCGCCCGACAGAATGCCGAGGAGGATCGGCTGTTCGGCCGCGACGCGGGCAAGACCGTCTTCCAGAAACCTGACGGCGTTGCGGTACACGCGGCGTTGCTCCTCCCGCGACGTCAGCGTGGCGGCGACGCGGACGTCGATCTCGCCGAGCATCCGGTAGACGCGACGCTTCGAGGCGTCGGCATAAGGGAGCGTCTCTACTTCGGGAAAGCGGAGCCATTCGTCGTAGAGGCGTTTGGCGCTGTTCCACGCCTCGACGTCGGTGTCGTCGAGCTTCGCAAGGTTGTAGTAATGCAGCGCCAACATGGGTACGAGCCCCATGCGAGGACGAGTACTCGTCAGAGGTGACTTGGCGTCGTGGTCCTTCAAGAAGTAGTAGATAGTTCGAAAGCGTCCCGTGGTTCTCCGAAGGGACACGACCTGGGCCTCGACCAGCGCGGACATCCGCGTCTTTAGGTGCGTGTGTTCTGCCGTCAGTCTCTCGACCTCGGATTCGTGGCTCTTGAGTTCGGCGAGCGCATCCCGGAGCGCGAGCACGGCGGCTTCTCGCTCGGACTTCACCGTGGAGTCGTCGATGATGCGGCGCAGCTTGGCGATCCTCGCGGTGAGCCTTGCCAACGTCTCGGTGGCTTTCGACCGGCGCGAGAGGGCGTCCCTCTTCTTCGTGGCGACATCGTCGACTTGGTTCTGAATCTCGCGTTCCTCCGCTCGGTAGAAGTCGGCCAGTTGCACGAGTATGCCCGATAGCCGGTAGTACCCCGGAAACACGCGGACCAACTCGTCGACGAGCGGGTCCGCCGCGTCGTACTTCTGCTGCCTCAGCAGGATCTCGATGCGAAGGCCCATCGCCCAACCGAGGTAGAACGCCGGATCGGCGCCATGCTCGGCCTCATATCTCTCGAGAATCGTCAACGCCGCGTCGTCACGTTTGGAGCCGACGAGCGCCGCCGCCCTCCAGTAGGCGACCGCCGCCTGCTGCGCCCATCGGTTGGAACCGAACTTGGGCTCTTCGGCGGCAGGCCTCTTCGACGCGGGAGACTCCCAGAAGGCCGACGCACGATCGGCTGACGTTGCCACCCCGTCCCAGTCGCCCAGTTCATAGGCAACGCGTACGACGTAGACCCAGGCGACGTCCTGATCTTCGCTCGTGAAGTCGGCCGCCGTCTGCTCGAAGAGCGGGAGCGACTCGCCGAGCGCCTTGCGCCATTCGGGTGCTTCGGGCGACGTGTCTCGCTGCCGGAGGGCTCTCCTGAACGTCGCGATCGCCCTGCCGTAAGCGGACGCCGGGGTAATCGGCGCATCGTCGCCCCGAACGACCGGAACTCGCACTCCGCTGAGCGCGAACACCCACAACGCGACTCTCGTGGCGCGGCGAAGACGGAGCATCGGCCCTCTCTTCCGGAACGGGTCGGTCGCGGGCATTCTACCTTCGCGAATCACTCGCCGCATGTCGGCCGGCGTTGAAATGGTAGGTTCTCGGGATGCTCCTCTGCCCGCGATGTACGACGGAACTCGCGGCCGAGAAGAGCGAGCAGGGAACGACCTACGCGTGCGCCGCGTGCCAGGGCCGCGCCGCGACCATGCCGGTGCTGCGAAAGAAACTGCTGCCGGAGATCGTCAACGACCTTTGGCTTCGGGCGCGCACGACGAAAGTGCGATCGAATCGCCCCTGTCCGTCGTGTCACGACGGGATGGCGGCGCTGCGGATTCCCGTCGACGCGAAGGACACCGCCATCGACGCGTGCGAGCGCTGCCAGATGGCGTGGTTCGACGCCGGCGAGTTGGACGTGTTGCCCCCTCGACCGCCCGACTCGACTCCCGAGCCGCTTTCGCCCCGGGCGGCTACGGCCTACGGGGAACTGGTTGCGAGCCGTCCGCGCGAGGCGATCGCGGCGGAACTCGATCCGTGGGATCCCGCGGCGCTCGCTGGCGTTCCTGCGAAGTTCGGCGCACCTGAGCGGACGCTGCGTCCCTACGTGACCTGGGCGATCGCGATCCTCATGTTGGGGTTCACGTTCGTGCCGATCTTCCGGCACGGGCTCGTTCACGCGTTCGATCACGGGCGCGACGAACTCCATCGGCTGGCGCTCGCGTGGGGGTTCATTCCGGCCGACCCCTGGCGACATGGCGGGCTCACGTCGTTCACGAGTTTCTTCCTTCACGGCGGTGCGATCCACGTGGTGTTCAACGCGTACTTCCTTCTGTTGACCGGGGAAGACCTTGAAAGCGTGCTCGGGCGCGTGAAGTTCGTCCTGCTGCTTGCGTGCGCGACCGTGCTCGGTGACCTCGTTCACATGGCGGCGGATCGGTACTCGTCGATCCCTTGCGTGGGCGCCTCGGGCGGCATCTCGGGACTCTTCGCCTACTAC
>JANNRO010000516.1:0-1709 GCA_031401505.1 Planctomycetia bacterium | reverse complement strand
GCCAGGAGCGGCTGACCTTCGCGCGCGTCGGGATCACCGATCCGTTGAGCCTCGACGACTACCAGGCCCACGGCGGCTGGCGCGGGTTGAAGGCGGCGCTCGACAGCAACGGGGCCGGCGTCGTCGACACGGTCACGAAGTCGGGGCTCCGGGGTCGCGGCGGGGCCGGATTCCCGACCGGCATCAAGTGGAAGACGGTGCTCGACACGAAGTCGGAGCAGAAATACATCGTCTGCAACGCCGACGAGGGCGATTCGGGCACGTTCTCCGATCGCATGATCATGGAGGGCGACCCGTTCCTCCTGATCGAGGGCATGACGATCGCGGGCGTGGCGCTCGACGCGACGAAGGGGTTCATTTACCTGCGTTCGGAGTATCCGGACGCGGAACGCGTGCTGCTCGCGGCGCTCGACCTCGCGCGCGCGAAGGGCTACCTCGGGGACCGCGTGCTCGGCAGCCGGAAGGTCTTCGACATCGAATTGCGCCGCGGCGCGGAGTCGTACGTCTGCGGCGAAGAGACGGCGCTGCTCGAAAGCCTCGAGGGCAAGCGGGGCGTCGTGCGCTACCGTCCGCCGGTCCCGGCGGTCGCGGGCCTCTTCCAGAAGCCGACCGCGCTCAACAACGTCATCTCGTTCGCGTCGGTTCCGATCATCCTCGACAAGGGCGCCGAGTTTTATCGCGACTTCGGCATGGGCCGCTCGCGCGGGACGCTCCCGTTCCAGCTCGCGGGCAACGTCAAGCACGGCGGGCTCGTCGAAAAGGCGTTCGGGTTGACGTTGCGCGAACTGCTCTACGACTTCGGCGGCGGAACCATCTCGGGTCGCCCGATCCGCGCTGTACAGGTCGGCGGGCCGCTCGGATCGTACCTACCCGAGTCGATGTTCGACGTACCGCTCGATTACGAGGCGCTGTCGGCCAAGGGCGGCATCCTCGGCCACGGCGGCGTCGTCGTGTTCGACGACACGGCCGACATGGCGAAGCTCGCCCGCTTCGCGATGGAGTTCTGCGCGATCGAGTCGTGCGGAAAGTGCACCCCGTGCCGGATCGGCGCGACGCGCGCCGTCGAGGTCATCGATCGCATCGTCAAGCGCGAGCACCCCGAGCGCCAGGTCGCGCTGCTGAAGGACCTCTGCGAGACGATGACGCACGCATCGCTCTGCGCGCTCGGCGGGTTGGCACCGCTGCCGGTCATGAGCGCGCTCGAGAAATTTCCGGAAGACTTCGGGTTGACACCCGCCGACGTGGCGCCATTGGCCGCGGGCAGGCACTGAGATTCAGTCCATCGACGGAAATACGGAGGCAGGCACGTTTTCTTCAACTTCTTGACATGTTCGTCGACCGACTGACTTTTCGACGCTCCGTTCGCTGCGTTGCCGCCACGAGACTCCCAGCAGCGAACGCGCCAATTCGGGAAGCGAACTGTCGACGGCGTGTCCGCGATTTGGGGACTCACGATCGTCTGACAGCCGCACGCTCGTCGAATCGCTCGACTTGACAGCGCCGTCGGATCGCGGACGACTTCGACGGCGTGGCATGAAGTTGAAGAGAACGTGCCTGCCTCCGTATCTCCGTATCTCCGGAAGATAAGGAGGCACGCAACTTTTATTAAAAATATTTTAAAGTTATTAGACCGACAGAAATTTAGTAGCACCCGTAGCTGGGGTTCCGCCACGAGACACCCACCACCGAAAGCGCCAATAAGGGTATCG
>JANNRO010000515.1:0-1579 GCA_031401505.1 Planctomycetia bacterium | reverse complement strand
CAAGCTCGGGCTCGCGTCGGTGCTTCCGTCGTCCACGACGATTACTTCCACGACATCTCCGCGGATCAACGCGTCCCGAAGAGGCGGCAGCACCCCGGGCATGTGCGCGGCCGCATTGTAAAGCGGCATGACGACGCTGATCGACCGACTCATGCCGAGTACCCCGCTCGTACGGTCCGCATCCAGCCACGGGCCCGCAGGCGAGCCCTCGAGACGAGGCCGAACAGTCTCCGTCGCGCCCAGGCTCCTTGCAAATAGTAGGCGTCCAGCCGCGGGAGAAGGTGCGGTACATCGGCCGCGTGATGAAACGCCAGGTGTGTCGTCACGGCCGACGCGTACACACCTCGCGCGGCCTCGGCAACGACAGGGTTTGAAGCACCATACGGATAGGCGAAGTGCCGGGCCTCGACCTGCAGCGCGTCCTCGATGACCCGCTTCGAATCGACGAGTTCGGCCTGGAGTTCCTTCACCCCGAGCTTGTCGAGGGGCGCGTGCGTCACCCCGTGGCTCGCGATGTCGATCCCAGCGTCGCGCAGTTCGGCCAGTTCGGCCCAGTCCATGAGGTCGAACGTCTGCGCCGACGCAGGCTGCGAAGGCCAGCGATTGGTTCGCCCCGTCCATTGCGACACGACGTACACCGTCGCGGGAAGCCGGTGCCGGGCGAGCACGGGCAACGCGGCGGTCCGGACGGATCGGATTCCGTCATCGAACGTGATCGCAACCCGGTCGTCGGTCGATGGCGCGTCCGATAGGAGAGTCGTCAGTGGAACGACGCGGACAGCGGCTTCGAGCAGGCTCTCGACCAGCGCGACGAAGTCGTCGGGACGATACGAAAGGACCGAGCCCGAGTCGTCGATCGAGTGAAACGTGAGGATGGCGTCCATCAGACGGCCGCCCGTTCGAGCGAGTCGAGCGCGAGGTCGGCCGCTCGCTCCCAGGTGAAGAGATGCGATCGAGCTTCGGCCCGTCGTACCAGATCGGCGCGGAGATCGTCCGAGTCGAGCAGGCGGTCGATCGAGGCGGCGATTTCGCGCGCGGACCTGGGATCGAAGAGCAGCCCGGCGTCCCCCACGACCTCGGGCAGCGACCCGACGCGGCTCGCGAGCACCGGGGTTCCGCACGCCATCGCCTCGACGGCGGGAAGGCCGAATCCTTCGAGCAGCGAGGGGAACACGAGCGCCGCGGCACCCTGATAGAGGGCGACAAGGTCGTCGTCGGACACGAATCCGGTGAACGTCGCGCGGGATTCCAGGCGCGGATCGGCGGCGAGCTTCGCCTTCAGTTCGGACGCGTTCGCGAGAAACCCGTCGGCGTCGAGATCACCCGCCATCACGAGGCTGACGTCGTGGCGATCGAGCACGGTCTTCATCGCGTCGAGCAGCGTCGTGAGGTTCTTGTGCGGGCTGATGCCTCCCACGTAGAGCAGATAGGGCCGAGATTTCGGTACACCCAGCCGATCGAGCACGGGGCCCACAGTCTCGCCTGCCCCGAGTCGCCGGAACTTGCCGCTCGGCCCTATCTGCTCTACGTGGGAGGCATCAGCCCGCACAAGAACCTCACAACGCTGCTCGACGCGATG
>JANNRO010000514.1:0-5028 GCA_031401505.1 Planctomycetia bacterium | reverse complement strand
AGCCTCGTCTACACGACGCCGACGGTCGTCCTTCGCCAGGATGGCGCGCTGGCGCCCGACCTGCCGATCACGACGGGCGGCACGCCGACCTCGTACACCGTCACACCGTCGCTCCCGACCGGGTTGACGCTCGATCCGACGACGGGCGTGATCTCGGGCTCCCCCACCGTGCCCGCGTTCACGACGACCTACACGGTGACCGCCACCAATGCCGACGGTTCGACGCCGGGACCGGTCACGATCCAGGTGACCCCGCCGCTCCCCGCGACGTTCCTGAGCCTCGAATCGGGCTTTCACGTCGAGACCGTGGCCGCGGGCCTCTCGCCACTCCCGATCAAGATGGCGTTCGCGCCCGACGGCCGGCTGTTCTTCAACGAACTGACGACCGGCAACATCCGCGTGATCGACGCGCTCGGAACCTTGATCCCGACGCCGGTCGCGACGGTCACCGTCGTGACGGGCGTCGAGCAGGGACTGATCGGACTGGCGCTCTCCCCCACGTTTGCGAGCGACGGGTTGCTCTACGTCCGCGCGTCGGTCAACGTCGGTGGCCCCGGCGGCGACCGCAATCAGATCATCCGCTACACGGTGGACGCCAACAACCTCGGCTCCAATCCGACGGTGATCGTCGACAACCTTCCGATCGGTGCAGGCCGCAACGGCGGAGATCTGAAGTTCGGACTCGACGGGCTGCTCTACACGACGACGGGCGACTGCCAGAACCAGGCGAACGCGCAGGACGACCTCTCGCTCGCGGGGCGCGTGCTGCGCTACACGGCGGCCGGGGCCATTCCCGCGACGAACCCGATCGCCGGCAGCCCCGAGTTCGTGCGCGGCCTGCGCAACAGCTTCGCCGTCTGCTTCCATCCGGTCACCGGCGGGCTCTTCTGCACCGACAACGGCCCGACGGTCGACGACGAGATCCACTACCTGACGGCGGGCCGCAACTGCGGCTGGCCGACGCTACCGATGGGTGCGCTCGCGGCCTATCGCGTCGAGCTCTACCCCGAGGTCATCGCCCCGACCGGATTGCTCTTCTATACGGCGGCCGCTTTCGGCGCGGAATACGCGAACAACTTCTTTCTCGGCGGCTACGTGCACTCCGACATCCGACGACTCCACATGTCGGGTGCGGCATACACCGACGTCGACTACGAACTGCCGTTCGCCCTGCTCGACGACACCGGGGGGCTCAACAAGCCGATCGATCTCCTCGTCGGCCCCGAGGGCGCGCTCTACGTCTCGACCGTCAATTCGATCTACCGGATCAAGAAGTACCCGTAGGGGCGTGTCAAGCCGCGCCCGTTGACCCAGAGTATGCTCCGCGCCCCGTGACGCGGTGCGCCCCCTTTCTGTTGCTCGCGTTCGCCGCGATCCCCGCGTGCGCGTCGCCGCCGCAGCGAAAGGGCGAGGCCGACCGCGAGGTGTATCGCGCGCTCGAGGGGCAACGGCGCTCCGTCCCGGCGTCGGTCGGGCCGCTCGACATCGACGCGGCCGAAGCGAAGGGCCGCCTGGCGCGAGCGGCACCCGCACGCGTCGAACTCGACTTCGAGGGCGCACTTCGGCTCTCCGCCGAGGCGTCGCGCGAGTACCGCGCCGCGAGAGAAGACGTCTATCTGTCGGCGCTGTCGTTCACCGCCGCGCGGCACGAGTTTCGACGGCAGTTCGCGCTCGGCGGCACGGGCCGGATCACGCGCGACGAAGATTCGGGCGTCGTCACGGGTTCCCCCTCCGGCTCGGTGTCGCGCAATCTGGAGTCGGGCGGGTCGTTCGTGTTGCAGCTCGCGACCGATTTCCTGAAGGCCTTTACCGGCAGTCCCACCGAGGCGGCCGTCACGATCCTGTCGGGTGACCTCGTGCTCCCGCTGCTCCGCGGCTCGGGCCGCGACGTGGCGCGCGAGTCGCTGACGCAGAGCGAGCGCGACGTGCTCTACGAAATGCGGGCGTTCGCGCGCTTCCAGCAGGAGTTCACCGATCAGGTCGCGACGTCGTTCTACCGGGTCCTGCAGCAACGCGACACGGTGACCAACGAAGAATTGACGGCCAAGAGCCTCGAGCGGGTGCTCGAACGGGCCAAGGAGTTCGGACCCGAAGGCGTCGGTCGCCTTCCCGACTTCCAGGTCGACCAGGCGCGTCAGGACGTCTTGAAGGCCCGGCAGCGCGTCATCCTGGCGCAGCAGTCCTACGAGGAGGCGCTCGACCGGTTCAAGCTCGAACTCGGGCTCCCGGCGACGACGACGCTCGTCCCGAAGGACGACGCGCTCGACGTGCTCCGCCTGCGCGGGCTCGAACCCGTGGCGTTCGACCTCGAACGGTCGCTGGCGACGGCGCGCGTGCGCCGCCTCGATCTCGAGAACGCCCGCGACCAGCGCGACGACGCGACCCGCAAGGTGGCGGTCGCGGCCGACGGGCTCGGAGCCCAGGTCGACCTGACGCTGGGCGCCGCGCTGACCGGCCCCGGGAGACAGCCGCTCAACGTGAAGGGCATGAAGGGCGTCGGCACGGCCGGGCTCGACGTGTCGCTCCCCGTGGAGCGGTTGGCCGAGCGCAACACCTACCGCGCGGCGCTGGTCCAGGAAGATCGCGCCAGGCGCGCGGTCGAGGCGTTGGAAGACCAGATCGTCGTCGCCGTCCGCAGTGCGTGGCGCACGCTCGAACAGGCGAAGGCGTCGTACGCCATCCAGTTGGAGGGCGTGCGGCTGGCGACGCGCCGCGTCGAGAGCGCCGATCTCCAGCTCCAGTTCGGCAAGGCGACGACCCGCGACGTGCTCGAAGCCGAGGACGCGTTGATCGAGGCGCGCAACGCGCTGACCGCCGCGTTGATCGATCACGCGGTCGCGCGCCTCGACCTCGAGCGCGACACGGGCGTGCTCCGGCCCGACGAGTGGCTGGCTGGACGCCCCCCTCCCCGCGCCCCTTCCCCGTCCGACGCCGAATCCGCGCGGCCCCCGCCCCCGCCGCCCCCGGTCGCGACGCCCGCGGTGCCGGCCGCCCCGCTCCCTCCCGTCGGCGGGGCCCCCACGACGCCCAAGTAGGATCGAGACGTGTCGCCTCCTCGCCGCAAGGGCTTCGGCCCGATCCTCGCCGTCGTCCTCGTGCTCGCCGCCGCGGGCGGTGCCGCGTGGTGGTTCCTATCGCCTACCGCGAAGTCGGTCGACTCGGTGCCGACGTTCAAAGTCGTGCGCGGACCGCTGCGCATCTCGGTGACGGAGGGAGGGAGCCTCCAATCGTTGAAGTCGGAAACGATCGTCTCCGAAGTCGAGGGCGAGACGAAGATCGCGGGCATCGTCCCCGAGGGAACGGTCGTCACGGCCGAGGACGTCGCGAACGGGCGCGTGCTGGTCGAGCTCGATTCGTCGGAGATCCGCAACAAGTTGAACCGCCAGGAGATCGCGGTGTCCGACGCCGCGGCGGGCGTGGCCCAGAGCCGCGGGGCGCTCGACATCCAGTTGAACCAGGGCGCGAGCGACGTCCGCAAGGCCGACCTCGACGTCCGCTTCGCGCGCCTCGATCTCGACAAGTACCTGGGCGCGCCGGTGGCCGAGAAGGTGCTCGCGTCGCGCAACGCCGACGGCAAGCGCGTGCTTCCCGAGGCGAAGTCGCTCGCCGAAGACCCGGCGCTCGAAGGCGAGGCCCTCCAGCAGGCCCGCAAACTTCGAAGCGAAATCGACCTCTCCGACGAGGAGGTCTCCCGCGCGCGCGACAAACTGGCCGGCACCGAGAAGCTGCTCTCGAAGGGATACGTCTCGCAGGACGAGCTGGTCGCCGACCGATTGGCGTTGAAGCGCCAGGAGGTCTCGTTCGATCAGGCGAAGACGGCGCTCACGCTGTTCTCGACCTACGAGTTTCCCAAGCAGGTCGAGAAGCTGTGGAGCGACCTCCTGGAGGCCGAAGAGACGCTCGGCCGCGTCAGGAAGCAGACCGACTCGTCGCGCTCGCAGGCCGAAGCCGAGTTGAAGGGACGCGAAGAGAAGTCGCGCCTCGAGAAGGAGCAGTTCGCGCTGCTCGAACGCCAGCTGGCCGCGTGCGTGATCAAGGCGCGCACGCCGGGCATGGTCGTGTACGCCTCGAGCGAGGATCGCGGCGACTATCGCGACGGCCAGCCGATCCAGCAGGGCACGTCGATTCGCGAGCGTCAGGCGATCATCAGCATTCCCGACCCCAAGCGCATGGGCGTGCGGATCAACGTGCACGAATCGTCGCTCGACAAGGTGAAGGTGGGGCAGTCCGCGCTCGTCACCATCGACGCGTTCCCCGACCGTCCGCTCGCGGGGCGCATCGAGAAGGTGGCGACGCTGCCCAGCGGCTCGAACCGCTGGCAGAACCCCGACCTGAAGCTCTACCCGACCGACGTGGTCCTCGACGACCCGCCCGCGAGCCTGCGCCCGGGCATGTCGGCGCGC
Source organism: Planctomycetia bacterium (assembly GCA_031401505.1). Lineage (GTDB taxonomy): Bacteria > Planctomycetota > PLA2 > PLA2 > JAEUHO01 > JANNRO01. The sequence goes on along the minus strand of JANNRO010000514.1, from coordinate 625 downwards.
GTCGAGATTCTCGTCAAGGACATCGAGGCCACCCTCGCCGTCCCCGTTCAGGCGGTCGGGTACGCGGGCGGAAAGCCGACGATCTGGGTGCGCGAGGGCACGCTGTTCACGCCCCGCACGGCGAGCCTCGGTCTCTCGAACGATCGATTCACCGAAGTGCTCGGCGGCGTGTCCGACGGCGATCTGGTGTCGCTCGCCCCTCCGAAGGAGTCGCAGAAGCCCGGCGGCTCGGGCGAAAAGCGCGCGCCCAGGAACGGCGCGTCGGGCGCACCGAAGTCGCCCGATGCCTCGGCTGCCCCCGACGCGGCGGCCATGGCCGGCGGCAAGGGCGGAGGTCGGCGCCGGGAGGGATCGGAGCAAAAGGGTGCATCGGACGCGGGTCCCGTCGTCGATTCGACGAAGGGGTCGTCGGCCCCGGCTTCGATCACGCCGCCTCGCCCGGGCGGGAACTAGCGCCCCGTGATCGTGGCCGAGCTTCGAGGCGTCGAGCGCGTCTATCGGCTGGGTGACGTCGACGTGCGCGCGCTCGACGGCGTCGATCTCTCGTTCGAGGAGGGCGACTACGCGGCGATCATGGGCCCCTCGGGTTCGGGCAAGTCGACGCTGCTCAACCTGCTCGGCTGTC
>JANNRO010000513.1:0-1616 GCA_031401505.1 Planctomycetia bacterium | reverse complement strand
CCCCTCCGAAGCCGCCTCCGGCGAACGCGCCGAGCGGATCGACGCTCATGCGCATCACCTGCGGGGCGGCCGTGTAGTCGGCCCAGGCCACGACCAGGTCGCCGTTGTTCTGGACTGAACCGAAGGCGAACTGGTGGAGGTTTGCCGGCGTCGAAGTCGCGTTGACCGGAGCGGCGAAGGCTCCGACGTTGACCGCGGCGCCCGTCGACGTCGTGGCGGCCACGATGATCTTGTCGCCGCCTCCGTTGACGGCCGAGCTGTCGCGCCAGCCGAGATAGATCGCATCCTGGGCGAGGTTGGCCCCGTTCGGACCGATCGCCAGGAAGCCGCGGTCGAGCGAGGATCCGACCTCGGTGAAGGCGATGCGGACGTTGCCGAAGGTCGCGCCCTTGTCGTTGCTCTGGAGCATGATCATGCGGCGCGTCTGCGGACCGGTGGTGTCCCGTCCGATGTACATTGCGAACAGGTTCCCGAAGCGGTCGTAGGCGATGCGTGGGTCGAAGCGGAAGGTCGTCCCCGCCAGCCCGTCCTGAACCACACCGATCGAGATCCGCGTCCACGTGCGCCCGCCGTCGGCGCTGCGCGAGACGTTGACGTTGTTGAAGCCGCCGCCCGCGTCATGGACGATGGCCGCGACGTTCAGCGGATTCGTCGGATCGATGGCGATTCCGCCTTCCGACTCGCTCCCGCCCTGAATCGTCGTATCTCGGTCGAGGAAGTCGACGCGTGTCCGGAAGACGAACGCGGCATCGGTGAAATCGACGGGCGAGATCTGGCCGTCCGGGTTCGTCACGCGGACCGCCGCTTGGACGCTCGCCGCCGTCTGCACGGGATCGATCGGGCTGTCGCCGACGATCGTCGTCGCCGTGATCACGATCGGCGTGATCGTCACAGGCGTCGTCCGGAGCACGCCGCCACCGATGGGGGTCCCGAAGCCCAGCGCCCTGTTGTAGATGCGGACAGTCGACGTGGCGACGAAGCCGGTGCCGGTGATCAGCATCGGCGAGAAGTGCGCGGCGGAGAACGTCCTCACGGGACCCGCAATGCCACGGGGCAAGTTGACGGCCGCCTCGTTGTTCGTGACGTTCGTGACGATCGGCGGCGGATTCCACGTCACGGGCAGGAGATTCGTGCAGGTGCCGTCAGGGTAGTGGAGTTGGAGAGTCGTCCCGGCCGGGACCGTTGCCGTGGCCACGGTTACCGGCGAAACTCCGGCCACGGTGGTCGAATACGTTACCGAAGCGGGAACATTGTCGAAGTTCGCGTGCCCGACCCCGACCGCGTCCACCTGGTAGAGGGTTCCGCCTCCCGTGAAGTGCCCGAGCGCGACGTCGGTTGCCGTCGGGGGCGAGTCGAGGTCCGTCCCGGTCAGCGTGAAATCGGTGCGCAGCGTCTGGCGGAGTGCATTGCCGGGAAAGGCCGTCGCGATCGCCGTGAGAGTCGGCCGCCGGTACGTTACGAAGGCCGCCGGCGAGTCGGCGCAGGAACCGGCGTTGAATGCGGCGCGAATGGTGGCGGTCCGGCTGGCCGCGGCGATCGTGCAGATCGTCGCCGCAGGGAACGTTCCGCTGATGGTCGTGGCCGACGCGATCGTTCCGGTGACCGTCGTCGTCGTC
>JANNRO010000512.1:0-2418 GCA_031401505.1 Planctomycetia bacterium | reverse complement strand
GGTTGTTCCGCCACTCGGGCATCGGCGCCGACAAGGTGCTGAAGGTGTGGCTGCGATCTGAGGGGATCTCGCCGCGCTGGGTCGCCTGGCGGGGCGACGTTCCCTCGATGCACCGTCGACTCGTCATCGTGCTCGGAGACGGGGCGATCCGGGGAGTGCTCCGCGACCCAGCGCGGCGAGATCCCCTCAGATCGCAGCCACACCTTCAGCACCTTGTCGGCGCCGATGCCCGAGTGGCGGAACAACCCGTCGGCGTCCGTGACGACCTCGATCGGAGCCGCTTCGGCGGCGTCCGACGGGTCTTTGACGGCCCCGAAATCCTCGAGCGTGACTCGAACATGGGCCGCCCGGCGCCCCCCTCGAAAGACAATTCCCTCGATCGTCCCGTTCGGAACTTCGGTTTGGAGGGCGCGGAGCCGCTCGGGCGTGAGAACCTCCTCCGAAACGACCGGCGAGGAATCGACCGGCCCCGTAGCGGTGGGCGCGACGGAAATGCTCGTTGGGCGGACGGTCAAGGGCGGCGGTGCCCGGAGTTCGTCGCTCCCGATCTGCCGAGGCGGAGTCGATTCGGCGACGGGGCCCTCGTCCGACGCTCGGGGAGCGAGCCGCCAGCCCACCAACCCGATGAGCACCGCGGCCGTGATTCCGACTCCGATCTTCGTCGCAACACCCACGCTGACTCCCCCTCCGACCGAAACGACGGTCGGCTTCGTGACATCGAACCCCACGAGCGCGCCGAGGCCCGACCGCCAGCCCTCGACATTGCCCCCGCGTTCCTCGTCGAGAAGTTCGCGAAGGCGCTCGTGCGCCCGGCGAAGTCGCCCCTTGACCACGGAGGTCGAAACTCCGAGGCGGCTCGCAATGACGCGCGGGGGCAGCCGCTCGTAGTGTCGCAGGAGCACGACTTCGCGACTCTCGGCCGTGAGCGTGCGCACGGCCTCGGTGACGCGGCGGAGGATCTCCGCCCGGGCGGTTGCGTCGCCGGACGAATCGAGTGCCTCGTGTCGGGCGACGATCCGCTCGCGACGGGCGCGCCGCCCGTCACCTCGCCACCCGGCGCGTACGACGTTTCGCAAGACCCCGCCGAGCCACGACCGGACGCCGGGTCCTTCGCGGGGCGGCCGTTTCAACGCCCTCGCGAGCGTTTCCTGCGCCGCGTCGTCGGCATCGGCGTCATCGTGGAGGAGATGGAAGGCGAGGCTCCGCACGAAGTCCGTGTGCGCGAGCAAGTCGGCGGGCGGCAAGTAGTCGTCGGAGTTCAGGATGTGGGACTCGTGGCGCCGGCGATCTGGCGCAGGCCTCACCCTACTCTTGCCGCCGACCTTGTTTCGGCGCGCACGTCGAGGTCCCAGGCCGGCTTTCGCGCCGTCGACGGAGTACCGGGCCTACGGCGGGGCAGGTGGTCCGTTCAGGTCGTTCGCCGGAAGATCGCAATCCAGCCCGCAAACCGCCAAGGAACGACGGCCAAGGGAAAGAACGGATCGGTCTCGCGCAGCAGTCGCTCCCGTACGCACCGGAGCGCGTCCGCGTCCTGACCGACCGCCGCCAGCACGTTGGACTGTGTCGTCAAAAAGTCGACGAAACGGGCATGATCGAACTCGACGGCGACGGCAAATGTCTCGCGTCGAACCAGCTCGAATCCGGCCGCACGCGCCCCGCCATCGTCGGGACCCCGCGCGTCCCGCGGCGGCGGCGGGAAGTCCCGTTGATACGGTCCGTCGTACCACGCCCACGCCTCGGCACCGGGTTCGCCCTCGCCGGCGCATCCTGCATTCCAGACGACGAGACTTCCACCGGGGCGCAGGACCCGACGGGCTTCGGCCAGGAACGGCCCCCGGTCGAACCAATGCATGGCAAGCCCCGCCGCCACCAGGTTCGCGACCCCCTCGTCGAGCGGCAGCGCCTCCGCGCTCGCGAGAAGGTACTCGACGCCGTCGAGGGGCTCCGCCGCGCCAAGCATCTCGGAGGAAGTATCGACGGCGACGACTCGTTGGGAGATTCGCCGCAGAGCGCGGCTCGACTGTCCGGTGCCGCACCCGACATCCACGGCCAGATCGATGCCCCCGGGGTGAACTCCGTGCAGTACGTCGATGACGGGGCTGGTCACGTCGGGCCGGGACCGGGCGTAGCGTGCGGCGGCGCCTCGCGTCAAAAATGGATTCTCGTGCACGGCGGCACGCTATCCGGGCGCCGAACGGAGTCACGGCGATACCTACGACGATCCGTACGCGGCGTCGCTGACGCCCACGCTTACGGGACGATCGGCCCCCGCCACTCGCGATCCCGAGACTCTTCCAGGTGCGTGACACCGTCGCCGGCGCCGTAGCGAAGTTCGCCCGCCGACATGTAGATCACGAACCGATCGATCGAGCCCTCGCCGGCCGAGACCGAACGCGACTCCCAGAAGCCTTCGGCGTC
>JANNRO010000511.1:0-2673 GCA_031401505.1 Planctomycetia bacterium | reverse complement strand
CGGCGAAGCCGTAGACTGATCCAGTGAGTCGTCCCGCCCGGTTGGCGGATCGAGGTGTCCCTTGAATTTCCCCGTGAAGCGCGTGCTCTGTCCCACCGATCTCTCGAGCGTCGGCGACAGCGCCGTCTCGGCCGCGTACCGCCTCGCGGGCCCGGGCGGCGTCGTCGACCTCGTGCACGTTCAGGAATTCGCGGTGGTGCCGAGTCCGCTCGACGGCACCATCGTGGCCGCCTACTACCCCGATGACGCGACCGTCGCAGCCGGAAATCGACACACACGCGAACACCTCGAGCGGCTCGTCCCCGACGCCGCGGGCGCGGCCGGGATCCGAACGGAGATCCACGCGCTCCACGACACCAGCGTCGCGGGCACGATTCTCGGGCAGGCCCGTGAACGCGGCTCCGACGTGATCGTGATGGGAACGCACGGTCGCTCGGGCATCGCGCGATTGATGCTCGGCTCCGTCGCGACGGAGGTGCTCCGCAAGGCGCACATCCCGGTCGTCCTCGTGCACGATCCCGCGAAGTGACCGACCGGACGCGACCGGCAAGGCACCCGTCGGTCCGCAACGGCATCCAATGGGCGGGTGCGGTCGCGCTTCCTCTTGACGCGCGCCGGCCCGTGTCCTCTTCGCCTCGGAGACTTCTCGTGAATCGCACCGACACGAACGTTGCTTCGTTCCCCTTGGCCGCCCGGCCGAGCCGCCGTGAACAGGCGGGCAAGGTCGGCATGGCGCTCCTGGCGTGGATGCTCGGCGTTCCGGGCAGCCTCGTCCTCCTCTATCTCATTTTCTTCTAGACGACGTCGATCGGAGCCGCCGCGCACCCATGCGTCCACGCGAGCGGCTATAGGAGTTCGTACATGTCCAAGCCCATTCCCCGCCCAGAGGGCACTCCGTTCGAGCCGCGCCATGGCGACGCACAGGTCGTCGGCTCCGCACGGGCCGATTCGCGCGGCCACGTCGAAACATCGCACGGGACGTCCACGCCCGCGCCGATGACAACGGGGCACCCGGCCACGACGAAGGAACCGATCGCGACCAAGTTGGCCGGCCTGGCGAGGCAGGGAAATCCGGCCGTCGCGGGCGGCGCGATGGGCCCGTCCAATACGCATCCCCATGCTCCGGACGCACCCGAGACGTTGCCGCCGACCCAAGCGCACGAGTCGCCGCCGGGCGCATCGGCGCATACGCCCGTCGTCGCACCGAAGACGAGCAAGCCCACGCGCCCGATCGGCGAGCGAGAGTAAATCGGTGAGCGAGAGCAAGAGGCCGCCAGAGCGCTCGTACGCTCTCGGCCGCCGGTCCACCGAACGGCCCGCCTACGCGTAGCCGATTCGCCCCTTCGCGCCGATGTGTTTGCTCCGAATTTTTCTGCGCGTGTCGGTCGCTCCGGCGACGCGGGCGGCATCCAACCGGCGGAGGTGACGATGACCTGCGCTCAAGGACCCTGCGGTTGCCAGGACACGCTGGTGACTCATGAAGGCAAGCCGTACTGCAGCCAGGCGTGCGCCCAGTCGCACGCCGACTCGACCGCTTGCGGCTGCGGGCACACCGACTGTCGGCCTCGTCCGACGACAACCGCTTCGGGTGCGGGCGCAAGCTCGCAGAACGCTGCCGAAGATCCGTCTCGCCGCCGAATGACGGACGAACGCGAATTCCACGGAGGTTCCAGATGACCGCGCGACGAAATCGGCCGGTGAACGTCTTGCGACCGAGTTTGCCCGATGCGTCGGAGAATGCGGCGGGCGACGACCTCCAGAATGCCTTCGGAGCCGTGCCGGCTCCGTCGGATGGATCGCCCCCGCCCGCCAAGAAGTCGTCCGGCGCGACGACGCCCGACCTGAGTGCGCCGAATCCGACGCCCGCGGCAACGGGAGCAGGGAAAGCGGTTCCACTTCGCGCTCCGGACATCCTGCCCGGTGTCCGCGCAAGCCGCGATCCGCGTCTTCCACCGCACACCTCACCGGGCGTGATGGAAGAAGACGACGGAATCATCGACCACTGAGAGCGTATGCGACGAGGTCAGACGATCGACTTGCGTCCGGTCGCGAGCACCACGGCCCCGGCGGCGATCGCCACGACCCCGGCCCAGACCGGGACGTTGATGCGCTTGTCTTCCTGGACCTTCACCTTGATCGGGCCGATCTCGGCCTTCGTCTCTTCCTTCGTGTACCAGAATCCGCCGTAGACGAGGGCGAGGACGCCCAGCACCAGCAACGCGAGGCCGAGCAGTTTCATCGGGTCTGTTCCTTCGGTTCGGGAGTTCGGGACTTCGTGCCGTGCGCCAGCTTTGCGAGCAGACCCGCCATGTCTTCGGCGTGCTCCTCTTCGACGGCGAGGATCGACTCGATGAGGCGACGCGTCGTCGGATCGTCGGCGCCGATGAAGCGGATCAATTCGCCGTAGGCGTCGATCGCGATCCGCTCGGCGACCAGATCCTCGCGGATCATGTCGACCAGCTCGGGCGACGCGTCGTACTCGGCGTGCGAGCGCGCGACCAGCGTCGACGGCGAGAAGTCGGGCTCGCCCCCGAGTTGCGCGATGCGCTTGGCGAGTTGATCGGCGTGGCCCATTTCTTCGGCGGCGTGCGCGTGGAATTCCTTCGCGATCGGCTCGGCGGCGAAGCCCTTCGCGGTGAACGCGTGGCGCTTGTAGCGCAGCACGCAGACGAG
>JANNRO010000510.1:0-2120 GCA_031401505.1 Planctomycetia bacterium | reverse complement strand
GTCAACACCTCGTCCCCGAGCGTCAGGACGCCGGCCTTGTCGACGCCGAATTCGAGCTTCGTGTCGGCGATCAGGACACCGCGGCCCTCGGCGATCTCGCACGCCTTTCGATAGACCGCGAGCGTTGCATCGCGCAGCTTCGCCGCGGCGGCGGCACCGACGATCTCGACCGTGCCGTCGTAGTCGATCGTGATGTCGTGCCCGACCGCGGCCTTCGTCGAGGGCGTGTAGAGCGCGGGCGAGAGCTTCGCGCACTCGAGCAGCCCGGCGGGGAGTCGGTGCCCCGACACGGCGCTCGACTTCTTGTAGTCCTTCCATCCGCTGCCGGTCAGGTAGCCCCGGACCACGCACTCGACCTGGTACATCGTCAGGCGCTTGGCGAGCGTCGTTCGACCCTCGAGCACCTCGCGATGGCGGCGCACCTCGGGAGGCATGGCGGCGAGGTCGGTCGTGATGACGTGGTTGGGCACCACGGGCGCGAGCTTCTCGAACCAGAACGTCGAGAGCGACGTCAGCACGCGCCCCTTGTCGGGGATGCCCGGAGTCAATACCGAGTCGTAGGCGCTGACGCGATCGGTCGCGACGATCAGGAGTTGGTCGCCCAGGTCGTAGACGTCGCGCACCTTGCCGCGATGGAGGAGCTTCAAGCCCTCGAGACGAGTTTCGATCACGGCGGGGGGGGACGCGACGGCCATGGGAGCCTCCGGGCGCGGGATCGTAATCGTCGGGGGCCCCGAACCCGCAGGGACGCCCGGGCGGATCCTGCTACGGTGCCGAGGTGGCCGAATTCGTCGTTCCAAGCGCCCGTGGACCCGTACGCGGAGCGTTCCGCGTCCCGGCGTCCAAGTCGATCGGCCAACGGGCGCTCGTGCTCGCGGCCCTCTCCGACGGGCCGACCGAAATCGACGTGCGGGGGCCGGCATCCGAGGACGTCTCCCGGCTCGCCCGCGCGCTCGGGCTCGTCACGGGCCGGCCCTCAACCATCGAAGGCTTGATCTCGCCCGGATGGACGGCCGGGGGACTCGGCGCGGGGCACTCGTCGGTCCGACTCGACCTCGGGATGAATGCGACGGGCTTTCGCCTGCTCGTCGCGCTCGCGGGGTTGCGCCCGGCGGGGGCGCGTTCGCTCGTGACCGGTCGCCCCCGGCTCCTTTCGCGCCCGCACGCGCCCCTGCTCCGCGCGCTCTCGCGCCTGGGCGCCCACGTTCGCCGACGCCACTCCGGTTCCGTTCGCGTGATCGCGCGGCCGTGGAATCGGCGACAGGTCGACGTCGGCGGCGACGCGTCGAGTCAATACACGACGGCGTTGCTCCTGGCAGCACCTCGCGCGGGCGGGATCTCCGTGCGCGTGGGCGAGGGGGCGGTGTCGCGTGGGTACGTCGCGCTGACGATCGGCGTGCTCGAAGCGTTCGGCGTGCCGGTCGAACGCACGGCCGATTCGATCGTCGTCGCCGCGGCAACGCCCCGGGTCGCGCGGTTCGTCGTCGAACCCGACGCGTCGAGTGCAGCCGTCTGGTGGGTGGCGGCGGCCCTCTCGGGAGGACGAGTGATCGTGCCCGGCCTCTCGGCGCGGACGATCCAGCCCGACGCGGCGATCCTCGGCGTCCTCACGCGCATGGGCGCCCGCGTCGGCGAGGTCGATGGCGACGTCTGCGTCGAGGGGTCGGGCGACCGACTCCACGGGGCGGGTGACGTCGATCTGCGCGATGCACCCGATCTCGCACCGCTCGTGGCCGTGCTCGGCGCCGTTGCGACGGGGGAGACCCGCGTCGTGAATGCGCCCCACCTGCGCCTCAAGGAGTCCGATCGAATCGCGTCGCTGTCGAGCGGACTCCGTGCGGTCGGAGCCGACGTCGTCGAGGCGGCCGACGGGTTTCGAGTCCGAGGCTCGGCGGCACTCCGCGCCGGTCGCATCGATACGGCCGGGGATCATCGACTGGCGCTCGCGTTCGGCGTACTCGGCCTCGTCGTTCCGGGAATCTCGCTCTCGGACAGCGCGGTCGCTTCGAAGTCGTATCCCTCGTTCCTCGACGATCTCGGTCGGGCGGCGGGGATGGGTGCATGACCGTAGTTGCGCACTTCCCAGTCCCGCCGATCGGGGTCTGACCCCGATCGGCGGG
>JANNRO010000509.1:0-19384 GCA_031401505.1 Planctomycetia bacterium | reverse complement strand
GCTCGGCCGAAACGCCCTGCGAAGGGATAGGAACCCGCCTCGGGCGTTTCGGCCTGTGCTCTTCGGCCTCGCTTCGGTCTCGTCGGGCTCGCGACGAGCTTTCTCCGACAGGCTCCTAGCCCGAACGATGGGCCGGATCGGCGGCGGCGCGGCGTCCTTCGCGCGTCCACCACTCGCGCCACCGAGCCGCCGCCGCCGTCAGGTCGGCGGGACGATCCGAGCCCGCGACGTCGTAGACTCGATTCGTCAATCGACGCAGCGCCGCGACCACCGCCGCACGAACGCTCGGGTCGTCATCGTCGAGGCGTTCGATGAGATCGGGCACCGGCGCCCACCCGCCCCGACGACCCAGTTCGTCGGCGGCCCCGCGGCGCACGACCGAGTCGACCGCGGTCAGATACGAACGCGCCACCCGATCGTCGGGCGCCTTGGCGAGGATCTCGGCGATCACGGGCCGCGTGGAGCTGACCGTGATCCGGCCCGGCACCTCGACCGGTAAGTCGCCGGCCTGCCCGAGCGCCGGGAGCGCGCTCTCGCCGCGGGCCACGAGTGCCTCGGCGGCCCTCGAACGGACGGCGAAGTCGCTCGAGGCGAGACGCGCGATTTCCGCCGAAATCACGGGATCGAGCCCGGGTGCCGCCGCGCGCGGCAGGGCCATCGCCTCTCGGGGGCTCGGGGTCGGGCGCGACGCCCGACAGCCGCCCCCGCCGAGGCCGACCGCGACGAGCGCCGCGACGGCAAACGCGTAACGTCGGATCGGGCGCCAACGATGCATCCCGCTCAGCCTATCCGACTTCGATCGGGCCGGCAGGCGATCGCCGTATCGGGCGCGCCGCCCCCCCTTTCGAGCCGAACATCGACCATACGTCGCCGCGAGGACCGTCGGCGGGCACCGTCCGTACACTGCCCGCGTGGCCTCCGAATCGCTTCGCCCCGCCGCGGCCTATCTGAAGAGCCGCCGCCTAAGACGCACGAAGGATTTCACGCCGGTTCGGACACGGGGCCGTCGGCACGTCGGTCGTGAGGCATCGATCCGCTCGATCGAGAACGGCGTCGGGCACGCCCGCCTCGGAGTCGCGACGCCCAAGAAGTATGGCGGGGCCGTTCGACGCAATCGCTTTCGCCGTCTCGTCCGGGAAGCCTTCCGCGGACTCGCGGCAAGGCTTCCGTCGCGTGACGTGCTCATCGAGCCGAGGCGCGACCTCGTCGAGCCGACGCTCGAGGGACTTCGGCGTGACCTTGCGTTCGCGTGCGGAACGCCGCTTCCGTGAAGACGCTGCTGTTGTGGTTGATCGGGGGCTACAAGCGACTGATCTCGCCTCTGCTCCCGACCGCGTGCCGGTTCACGCCCACGTGCTCGCAGTACGCGGCCGAAGCAATCCGACGCCACGGTGCCGCCCGGGGCCTCTCACTCTCGATCCGACGACTGTCCCGCTGCCGACCCTTCGGCGGCGGGGGCGAGGATCCGGTGCCCTGACGCGGCGGAGCCGGAACCCGCGGGCGGTCCGATCGAGCCGGGTGCCCGATCGAGCCGGGCGCCCGATCGAGCAGGGTGTCGAGTCGGCTATCTCGACTTCTTCGGCATCGGCATCTCGATGTTCGAATGGGTCTCGATGACGAACAGGTGCTTGATCTCGTCCCAATCGTCGAAGACGCGCCCCAACTGCTTCGCGATCGTGCCGGATCGCTGCGAGACGCGGCCCTCGTTGGCGTAGATGTTGCCGGTTCCGACCGACGTCGAGAGCCAACGGGCGTAGTCCTTGGCGTGGAACTCTTCGGGCGAGGGATCGGCGCTCCAGGCCACGCGAACCAGATACGCGCTGCGGGTCGACTCGTCGCCCTTGTCGTCGTCACGCAGGATGCGGCGCCCGACCGTCCCCGCGGCGGAGGTCGTGGCGTCCTGCTGCGAGCCCAGATTCTTGACCACGTCGTAGCCATAGCGGCGCACGTAGTTGCGTCGGCGGAACTCCGCCTTCACGTCGTCGGAGGCACCATCTTCGGGGGTCAGCGCTCGCCGGGCGGCGAGGGAGCCGACGAACGGTCCGGTGCGACCCGTGGTGAAGGTGAAGTCGCGTTCCTTCGCGACCACGCCGACGACGGCCGCGAGCTGGCTGTCCTTTTCCTTCAGCTTCGACGGGATCGATTCGAGTTCTTTCGCCGCGCGCTCGAGCGACCGGGCCTCGAGGTAGGCCGGAAAGACCTTGGCCCGGACCTCGTCGATCTCGGGCTCGCGGGTCGGCTCGATCTTGGACACGTGGAACGCGGCGTGGATCGTGCCGTCGTGGCGGAGCAGCGTCGGGATCGCCGCGTAGTCACCCTCCTTCAGCCGCTTCAAGCCTTCGCTCGTGTTGACGTCGCCGAGCTCGGGCAGCTTTTCCCATTCCTCGCGGGAGAGCGGCGCATCGGGCTTGGTCGCGAAGTAGTCGATGAATCGCGCGCCCTGGCTCGAGTCGACCGACCCGGGCGAGAACTCCTTGTAGCGCGCGAGCTCGGACTCGAACGTGACGGTCGCGGGCTCGGGACCCGTGCGCCCGCTCTTCTCCCACGCCTTCTTCGCGTCCGAGGCCGTGCGGCACTTCGTGAGCGAGTCATTGATGAGCTTCTCGAGGAAGAGGTCGCGCAGGACGACGCGCCGCCATCCCTTGTCGACGTAGAGCTTCCAGATCGGATCGGCCCCGGAATCGGGCTGTCCGGCCTTCGGCGTCGCGGGATTGGCCTGCTCGCCGAACGTCGTCGCGGCCGGTACGAGCGACACCTTCCCGTCCTTGGGAATGGCGCCGTTCGCGCGGAGCGCCTCGACGAGCGCGGCGCCGTTGCCTTCCTTCGGATCGGCGGGATCGATGTCGACGTCGGGCGCCGCGCCTTCGCCCTTCTTGGACGTGGTGTAGCTCGAGCCCTTCATGCCGCGGAAGAAATCGAAGGCGGCCTGCTCGTCGGGTCGGAACTCGGCGAACTTCGCCCACGCCGCGGCGAACGTCTCGTCGGGCACGAGGCACGGGATGACGTAGAGAGCCTCGAAGTGCCGGCGCTCGGGCAGCCGGTAGTCCATCCGCACGCGGTTGTAGAACGTCAAGAGATCGAGTTCGTTGCCCTCGAACACGTCATCCGCCGTCGCGAACTTCCCGTCCGGCCCCGCGCTGCGCGCCTCGAACCGGACCGGATTCGCGTGGCCCAACTGCACGTCGATTGCGACGCCCCACGCGTCTTTCAGGCCGTCGGCGATGAACGGCGCGAGCGCCGCCGGTACGGCGACGGTCGAGCGATCCGACGTGATCGTCGTGACGAGGTCGTCGGGCGTTGCGCGCTGGCCGTCGGCGCCGAGCGAAAGCAACACGGGCCCGGCGGGCTCGTACACGAACTCGCGATCCCACGAATCCTTCGGCAGCGTCGCGAGCGGGGGCGGCGCGACCTTCTTTCCGGCCGCCGGAGGCGGGACCTTGGTCAATTCGGGCAGCGCCGTCGGCCAGTTCTCGGTCGTGTTGCGCCAGGCGACGAGCGCGTCGGCGGTCCGGCGCAGGCCGGTCAACGAATCGACGATCGCGACGGTCGCGCGGGTGACGTCGTCGGGCGTGCCTTCCTTGCGGTCGGGGCCGAAGCTCGTGATCGTGAACGACTCGCCCGTGGCGACGTAGACGTACGGATTGCCCGGCTCCTTCGGCTTCGAACCCTCGGCCGGCTTGCCCCAGGGATCGAGCGGCATCTTGCCGTTGAGCGACTTCTTGCCCGTCTCGGACGCGAGCAGCGCGGCCGTGTCCTTGGGTAGCACGCCATTCGCCGCGACCTTCGCGGCCTCGACGACACCAGCAATCCGCCCGATCTCGAACTTCGCGGTGACGAGGTTCTCGAGCGCGGTCGTCTGTCGAGCGACGGTCGAACGCGTCTCCTCTTCGAGTTTCACGCGTTCGGCGAACTGCGCGGCCGGCACGGCGGCGAACTCGAGATCGACGCGCTCCTTCTCGGCCTTCCACGCGGCGAACGCCTCGTCGCGATCCCGAGAGAATCGCGCGCCGTCCACCCACGGAGCGAGGTACTTGTCCTTCAGCAGGATCTCTCCGACGGTCGCCTCGAAGTCGGTTCGGCTGCCGCGGAACAGCTGGGCCAGCACCTGCTCGTACAACTCGGGGCTGAACGGACGCCCGCCGCGGCCGTCCTGGCGCTGTGTCACGCGCTCCACGAACTTTCGAATGCCGGCGCGAACTTCGTCGGGACCGACCTCATAACCCGCGGCCCTGGCCGCGCCGACGGTCGCGATGTGCGCCCACGTCGCCATGTCGATGCTCAAGCGCTCCTTGTTCGGATCGGCCGCGAACAACTCGTCGGCCCAACGGAGCGACGGCCCCCACATCGAGACCTGGTGGACGTTGCCGTACCGCATGCGGACCCGCAGGAACTCTTCGCTCGAAACGGTCTCGCGCTTGCCTTGGGCGGCTTCGTACGACCCCCCGACGTCCCGGCCCCCGGAGGGATCGCGGTCGGCGCGGTCGGGGGAGCACTGCCCCGAGACCGAGAAGGTCGCCAGCACGATGATGACGATCGCGAGGAGGAACCATCGCTCGTACTTCTTGATGCGCTTCCAAATGCGGGGCATGCGTCGCTCCGAGGCCGGCTACCTTGCAGGTTTCCAATGCAGAACGGGGCAGGATAGCCGAGTCTTCCGCCCGCCCGTAACGCCGGTCCGGGGGGTTGCCCCCGTCGAACGCCGCCTGCCGTCGGCGTTTTCTCGCGCCGTCCACGACGAGGCTACAGCCGCGCGAGATCCTTGGCGCTCGGGAGGTCTTCGAGGCCGGCCAGGCCGAAAACTTCGAGAAACCGGGTGGTCGTGGCGTAGAGGAGGGGTCGTCCGGGCTGATCGCTGCGCCCGGCAACCTTCGCGAGGCGTCGTTCGAGCAGTCCGCGCAACGTCTCTCCGCACTGAACCCCGCGGATGCGTTCGATCTCCGCTCGCGCCACGGGCTGCTTGTAGGCCACGATCGAGAGCGTCTCGAGCAGCGTCTGGGATAGGCGATCGGACGACGACCGGCGCCACAGGCGTCGGACGTACTCGGCAAACTCCGGACGCGTCACCACCCGGTGACCGCCCGCGACGTCCTGAATCTCGACGGAAAGCCCGGCCGAAAGCCAACGCGTCCGGATGGCCGCGATCGCGTCCCGGACGTGAACCGCGGAGGGCAGTCCGAGCAGATCCCGAATTCGCTCGGCCGACAGCGCCTCACCGGCCGCGAGCAGGACGGCCTCGACTGCACCCTCGAGGCGCTCGGGTGGAGGGGGCGAAACGGCCGGTTCGGCGGGCTTGCGGCGTCGGGCCCCGCCCTCGGCGAGGACGTCTTCGTCCGGCTCGGATTGAGGGTCGACTCCGGCCTCGTCGTTCGCCTGGGCCCCGTCCGACGAGGCGTCGGACGAATCGTCCACCGGGGGCGCTACCGCCGCATCGTCCGACGGCGCATCGCCCGTCGGCGCGGCGATCGGCGGCGCGGCGATCGGCGACGACGGTTGCGCGACTTCGTTCGGTGACGGCGGGGCCGACTCCGCGGGCGCGCCCGACGCGTGGGCGGGCGCTTGCTCGGCCGAGTCGGAGGTCGGGGAGGCGTCGCCTTTCGGCGCGGGGGATCTGGATCGGCTCACGCAGACACCCTACCTGACCGGCGGGACGGGACGAATGACCGCGTGGCGCGCGATGCGGTCCCGCGAGCCGGTCCGGAGACTGTCGACCGCCGTGGCGTCGTTCCCGCGGGCGAGGAACGCGTCGACCCGATGCGACCCGATGAAGCCCGCGCCACCCGTGATCACGACCTGCGACATGAATCCTCCGAATGGGACTAGGGCGCCGCATCCGAGACGGACTCCGGAGGCGGCAGGCTAAGCAGCCCCGACTACGTTCGCGCACCGCAACTGTTGGAAAACGCAGTGGAACACCGGTGTTCAGAGGTCCCTGTGCTCGGGCGGGGTGCAAGAACTTACTCGGCCCTGCTTAGGCGAAGGGTCGTGCGATTACGGCCGATCGGTCTCCTCGCGAAGCAGCGCCACGACCAGCACACCCGCCGCGAGCGTGGCGATCGCGACCGCCGGCGCGTGGAGCGGCACGCTCGTCATCGCGAGCGGTACGAGCCCGATCGGCCCCGCCAGCGCGAGTCCCGCCGATTGCCGCGATGGCGCCGACGCGATTCGTCGACGGGACCCGAGTCCGACGCCGACGATCGCCGCCCCGAGCGCCGCGAACCCGAACCCGAGCACGCCGCCCTCGGCCGCGAGTTGGAGCACGTCGTTCTCCGCGACCGCGACGAGTCGATCGTCGGGCTTCCTCCCCTCGCCCGGGTACGCATGGCGGAACGCGTCGAATCCGACGCCGGCGACGGGTTGGCGGAGCGCGAGATCGACCGCCCCGCGCCACACGTCGAGCCTCAAGGCCTCGTCACCGCGCAGTGGAATCGCTCGAACGAGCACGTCGATGCCCGCAACGCGACCCGCCACCAGCAGAACGGCGCACGCCAGCACCGCGAGCGCGCGACGTCGCCGCCGACCCCGGTCGGACGCGAGCACCCACGCCGCGGCGATCGCGAGCACCACGCCGGCCGCCCCCGCCCTCGATCCCGAGGCAAAGACTCCGACCGCGATCGCCGTCAGGGACGTCAGCCCCAGCACCCGATCGAACGTCGACCGCCGCGGGCCCGCGAGCAACCAGATCGAAGCCCCGGCCAGCACGGTCTCGAACGCGGCGAACTGCGCCCGGTTCGCGAACGACCCGTAGGCCTGGAACGGATTGCTCACCTCGAATCCGCCGAAGATCACGACGTCTCGCTGCCCGTAGCGCCCGACGAGCAGCCCGAGCGCGGCATGGGCCAGCGCGACCAGTGCGAGGCCCCGAGCCAGCACCGGCGCCCCGCGGAAAGACACGCGGGGGCCGATCGCGGCCAGGAGCACCGCGAAGCCGAGCAGCAGCAGGCCCGCCCGCCGCGTCGCGTCGACGTCGAGAGAGGTGGGCACGCCCCCGTCGAGGACGCCGACCGCGTCGCGCGACGCATACGCGAGCGGCGCAATCCCCTTCGCCAGGGCGACGGGCAACGGCATCGTCTGGGCGAATGCCAGCACCGCGAGCGCGCCGAGGCAAAGCGACACGCGTCGGACGCGGGTCCCGTCCGCGATTCGTGGCGACGCAAGGCATGCCAGCGCGAGGATCGCCGACGCGGCCGCGAGCAGGACCCGTCCCAGCGGATCCGTCGCCCCGCCGTAGAGCCCCGCGCCCGCGACGAGCGCAACGAGCAGGACGACGATCCCGTAGAGGATCGCGCCGCCGCGCGCGGGTTGCGGGGTCGCTCGCGCGAACGTCACGGGGCGTCCAGTTCGGCGGCGAGCGCCTTCGCGCGAGTCAATGCGTCCGTCAGGAAGAAGATGCCGCGCGCCGTGGGCGACGTCTCCGCGTGGATCGAGAGCGCGAGCGACAGATACGCGCGCATTTCGCCGTCGAGCCGATCCCCCTCCGCCTGCGCATCGACGACGCCCTCCGTCACGCCCGCGGCACGCAGGCGGTTCGCGGTCTCGTGCGCGGCCGCGGCGCGCGGAGCCCTCGCCCCGACGGCTTCGAACGCCGTCGCGAAGGCGAACTCGGCCGGAGCGACCCGATGAGGCGCCACGCGCACCGCGATGGCGGCGAAGCGCAGCCGGTCGGGGACCGACTCGGACGCCTCGGCCAGCGCCAGCAGCACGTCCGGATCGCGAGGTCGCACGTTCAGCGCGGCGCGGAGCTGCGCTCGCGCGCGAGAGAGCTCTCCCGCGGCGACGTCGGCGCGGGCACGCGCGAGCCGGAGCGGCACGTCGCTCGAAAGGGCGGAGTCGACCTCGCGCGGCAGCGACGCGCTTTCGCGCAGCACGATGCGCGCGCGCGCTTCGTGAAGGGCCAACACGATCACCACGGCCGCGGCGGTGCCGAAGACCGCCCGTGCGAGGACGTCACCGCGCCGCAACCCCGCACGCACGCTACGGCCTCGTGTCGTCGGCGGCGCCGTAGTAGGCCGCGGCGTCCTTGTGATAGTAGCCGCCGTAGAGGAACCGGCTGCTGCGCGCGACCTGGTTCATCACGACGCCGGACGGGCGTTTGCCCGCCGACCGGAGCAGGCTCTCGCCGTGCTCGGCCGCCCGGCGCTTGGTCCGGCCGGCTGCGACGACGAGCAACACCTGACCGACGCGGCGTCCGAGGACCGCTGCATCGGTGACGACGCCGACGGGTGGCGTGTCGATCACGACGCGATCGAACTCCCTCGCCAGGCGCAGGAGCAGGGCGTCGGTCGCCTTGCGTCCGAGGAGTTCGGCCGGATTGGGCGGCGTGGCGCCGCTGGGCAGCACCCAGAGGTTCTCCTGATCGGTCCCCACCACGGCGTCTTCCAGGCGCGCCTTCCCGGCGATCACGTTCGAGAGCCCGATCGCGTTCGCGATGCCGTAGACCTGATGGACGCGGGGACGCCGCATGTCGGCGTCGACCAGCAACGTGCGCTTGCCGTCCTGCGCCAGCACGGAGGCGAGGTTGCTCGCGACGGTCGTCTTGCCCTCGCGAGGCGAACACGACGAAACGAGCAACACGCGCCCCCCTTCGCCGTCCGTCTCGGTTCCGAGGAACTCGACCGAGGTCCGGATGGCGCGGAACGCCTCGGAGATCGGGGATCGGGGAAGCTTCGTCGCGATGCGATCGATCTCGCGCACGCCGTCCTGCCCGGGCTTCAAGGTCACGATCGTGCCCAGCACGGGCGCGCGCAGGTAGCGCTCGACGTCGGCCGGATCGGACACGGTGTCGTCGAGCCAGTCGAGCAGCACCGCGAGCGTCAACCCGAGCAGCAGCCCGACGCCGGCCCCCATCAGCAGGAGCAGCGTGCGGTTGGGACGCACCGGCTTCCACGGGTCGGTGGCGGGCTCGACCACCTTCAGCGGCTGGAGTCCCGACTCGACGCTTTCCTGCGTACGGATCGTGTCGCGGCGATTGTTGAGATCGAGCAGGTCCTTCGTGCGGCGGTCGACCTCGGACTGCAGCTCGGCGAGCTCGTTGCCGAGCGCCCACGAGCGGTTCAGGTCGTCGCGGTCGGCGGCGTACTGGTCGCGTTTGGCCGCGCGGACGTCGAGGGACTGGGCGATGGTCAGCGCCTTGTCGAGCGCCACCTGGCGCACCGCGACGTTGAGATCGCGCAACGTCGGGCCGGCCGCGGTCCGACTCGCGCCCAGCGCCTCCAGCTTGGCGAAGAAGTCGGCGACCGTCCGGTCGTGGAGGACGAAGGGCAACCGATGAAACGCCCCCTCCGGCGTCGAGGCGCCGATCTTCGTGATTTCGACGACACGGCGCCTGAGCGTCGCCGCGTTGCGCCGGTCGGATGCGGCGTCGTCGCCGTCGGCGAACTCGTCTCCGGTCAGATCCCTCAACTCGCCGTGCGCCTTCGTCAGGAGGTCGGAGAGCGCGCGGATCTCGCGCTCCGCCTCCTCGACCTGCGACGCGCGGACCCGTCGCCGGAGTTCGATGCGGTTGGCGTCGTTGCCGTCGTGGGCCCCGATCCACGCCTCCAGTCGCTTGCGGGCGACCCGGAGCGAGCGCGCGGGCGGCTGGCCGTCGGGCCCAGGCGTGTCGTCGTCGAGCCCCTTCAACTGCTGGTCGACGAGATCGCGCTCGATCGCCAGCCGCTTCTGCCCTTCCGTGCGTTGCTCGCGGGAAAACGTCTCGATCAGGAGATTGAGCAGCGGCGCCAGCACCAGAGGCCGTTCGCCGTCGAGCTCGATGTCCACGAGCGCCGTCCCCTTGACGGGCTCGACGGCGACGTGCGACTCGAAGGCCGATCGGAGATCCTCCGGCGTCGCGAACGGCGACGCGGGATCGCGGGTCGGGAGGGGACCGTAGGCCCGGAACGCGAAGCGACGGCGGAATTCGCCGGCCGCGATGCCGACCAGACGCTCGAATGCGTCGGCGTCGGGAATCGGGGGGCCGCACTGCGCTTCGAGCGCCGAGCGCTTCGCCGGGGTGCCGCGCCCGGACGGATCGTCGGCGTTCCACGGGAATTCGCTCGACCACGCGGGCCAGGTCAACCAATCCCACCAGGGGAACTGGATCGATCCGCCCGCCGCCGCCCTCGATTGGAGCAGCGTCGTGATGTAGCGCCCGCTCGCGAGCAGCTTGTAGCGGGTCGGATAGTGGAGTTGACTCTCGAGGTACCCCTCGCCGAAGGACACGACCTGGCTGCCCCCCATCGGCGAGAGCCCGAAGGGTCGCTGCTTGGTGATGTCGATCTCGGTGCGGACGGAGTAGACGTCGGCCGCCAGGCGTCCTTTGAGCCACCCGCCGCCGACACCGAGCGCCACGAGCAGGAGAATCCAAAAGCGCCGCTTCCACACGGCCGAGACGTACTGCCGGAGCGTGTGGCCGGCGTCGGCCTCGGGATCGAGCGGTGCCGAATCGACGAGTTCCGCCACGGACTAGCCGCTGCCCCGGACGTAGACGATGTCCCCCTGCTGGAGCACCGGATCGTCGGTCAGGGTGGGTCCCCTCTTGCCCTTGAGGACCCTCTCGAGATTGATGACCTGCTGCGTCATCTGGCCGTCCACGACCCGACGGAGCACGACCTCGTCCTGGTAGGCGAAATCGGCGAAGCCACGCGCATTGAAGATCGCCTTCAAGAGCGTGATCGGCTGCCCGGGCCGTCCCGGTTCATACAGCTGGTACGCGCCCGGTTCGCGCACGAAGCCCCCGATGTACACCGAGGGAATCACGGGCACCGGCTTCTCGGGCTTCGCGTCCACCATCACCACGTCGCCGGGGTCGACGTAGGCCTCGCTCGTGACCCCACCCGACAGCAGCACGCCCCGAACGTCGAGGCTGCGCATGCCTCCGCGCGAACTGATCCGGACCGCACGCATGTCGGCGTCCTTCATCGCGTCACCGCAGTGCGCGAACACCTGCAGGATGGTCGTCCGTGCGAACGGCGACACCTCGACGGTCTTGTTGACGGCGCCGACCACATAAATGAAGCGAGGCCCGTACTTCGAGACGATCACGAGCACTTCGGCCTGGCTCGAGATGCCGGCCGCCTTCAGGCCCGCCTGAACCTGCGATCGGATCTCGACGCGCGTTCGTCCGTCGAGGCGCACACCCGGGCACTTGGGCAGATCGACCGTGCCATCGTTGGCGACGACGATCCGCGTCGGACTCTTGAACAGGTTGCCGGTCTCCGTCTCCACGTTGGACGGCAGCACGACCTCGATCGTGACCTCGTCGCTCGGCGCGACGCGATAGTCGGACACCGACGCGGGCACGGGGACGGGAGGCGGCGCTGGACGCGGCGCCGGAACGGCTCCGGCGCCGCCGGCGGTCGGAGCGGGGGCGGGGATCGGGAGCACGGGACGCGCCCCCGGCGGCTGGCCCGCGGGAACCGACGGCCCCGGCACGGGACCGGGCACGACCGGTCGAGGCCCCACCGGCGGCGGTAGCGGATCGTCGGCCGAGGCGGTCGCCCCGAACGAGAGCGCAGTCAGGATCCAGACGGCGAGCGCGCGACTCATGACGGTCTCCTCCGGAATCCGGCGGTACGGGAGCACCGCGAGGCCGGCTCCGAGGACGGACATGCGCCGGGCGCACGTCCCCCGGCGTCAGCGAACGTACAGCGTCGCCCCGATCGCCACTCTCTGGGCGTTTCCTTCTTCCAGGTCGGCGCCGGGGAAACGGTGCGAAAATTCGTAGTCGAACGTCATGTCGAAGTTGTCGGCGACGACCCAGCGCAATCCGGCGCCGAGCGCGACACGATTGCTGTCGGTGTATCCCTGCGGTTCGATGCGCGTCCATGCCGCCGCCAGACGTCCGACGAGCCGATGCGACAGGTTCTGCGTGACGCCGAGCGTGACGGCGTCGACGAGATTGTAGTTCGCGACCGCCGAGAACGTGTTCGTACGGGTGTACGTCAGATTCGCGCTCGTGTACGGGCTCGGCTTGTACGTCAGGTTTCCGCCGAACGTGAACAGCGAGACGCTGTCGTCGGACCCTCGGCCGACGGAGTCGGCGAGGTCGGAGGGATTGTATTGGTCGGTCCGATACCCGAACCAGGCGTCGCCGACGAGGCGCCGCACGCGCCCGTGCGGCAGGATCCCGTTCACGCCGAGCCGGATCTCGTGCGCGTAGTCGAGGTCGCTCGAGCCGCCCTCGGCGTCCCGGTTGAGATAGTGGTACTCGGCGTAGGCGAACGACTCGTGCCGCATGATCGCGTAGTTGAGCCGCGTGTAGAGGTTCAAGTCCTGGTAGTCGCCGCCGTTGCGGTCGCTCGAGGAGAGGTCGTTGATCCAGGCGTACGTGCCGCCGAACTCGAGGCGCATGTCGTCGGAGATGAACCGGTCCCATCGCCCGTTCCCGTACACAGCGAAGCGCTCGATGTGGTTGTCGTCGGTGAACAGCGACGTGTCGAGGTCGTCGGGAATCTGCGCCCGCTCGAACTCGATGCCGGCATCGGCGGTGAAGAACCGCTTGAAGCGCTGCTCGACGCCGATGCCGCCCGCGTACGTGACGGTGTCGTCGAGCACGTCGTCGTACCAGCGATAGTCGCCGCGAACGGACGCCTTGAACTTCGTGCGCCCGCCCTCGGCCAGGTACTCGGTGAGCACGCCCGCCGAAATCAGCGCCTCGAAGCCGCTCTCGCCGTCGCCGCCGTACCCGCCGAGGTCGCTGTGCCAGACGCCCTCGGCGTGCGTGAACGGAAAAATCGAGAATCGGCCGAGCCGGATCGTGTTGCGGGCCCAGAATGGAACGTAGGCGATGCCGCCGAAGCGGCCGATGCCGCCGTTGTTGACCAGATCTTCGGGCGTGTTCCAGATCTCTTCGCGGATCTCGTAGTGAGGGCTCGCCAGCGTGTCGAAGAGGTCGACGCGCTCGAAGTCCCGATCGTCGGGAATCTCGGGGGGAAGGTCGAAGGCGTTCATCGGTCGGCCATCCGACGCACGGGGCTCGACGCGATACGGAATCGCCTGCTGATCGAGCGCCGTGCTCGCCGCGTTCGACTCGAGTCCCATCGGCACCGCGATCTGCGAGCCCGAGTACCCCGTATCGATCCGGCCGTCGAGCCGCACCTGCGTGAGGGACGGGACGAACGGTTGCGCCGGACCGGCGCCCGTGCTCCGGTTGCCCGACGAGAGGCCCGCGCCCGACGGGGTCACGGGGTCGGACGCACGCGCCGCGCCGACGCCGCCGGCGGCCGTCAGCACCGCCGCGACGAGGAGCGCCAACGGACGCGGGGCACGGATCGTGACGGGGCGTCCCGCCACCGCGGAACGCACGAAACGGCGACGAAGCGAGGCGGTACGGCGCATTAGCGCGTGCTCCCCGGCAACGGCGCCGAGTTCACGCGATCTTCGCTCACGGGAATCTGCCGTTCGGGGGGCTTCGGATGGTCCCAGTCACCGTAGCGACGGCTCGGATACAGGTGGACCAGTCCGCGGAAGTATTCGATCTGGCAATCGCTCCCGATCACGAGGAAGCCGTCTTCCCCGATGTAGCCGAATTGGTTGTCGTTGACCTCGATCAGCGCGAGATCCTTGCCGATGTTCGGCGCCCACAACTCGATGCTGCCATCGGGGAGGCGATGGGCGCGCACGCGGCTCGCGGGCCGGACGGTGATGAGGCAGCAGCCGACCTTGTACGTCGACACGTCGCAGACGAGACCCTCGACGTAATGGACGTAGGGAATGCGATTGCATTCGGTGCCCGCGCAGGAATTGCACGGCCCGCGCGCACCGATCGCGCTGCCGAGCGGGATGCGTCCCGTGTCGTCGGCCCGATGGGGAATCGGCACGCCGCTCGTCGTGATCATCTCGCCGCATCCCGTCGTGCAGACGGGAAGCGGGGCGCAGGGCGGCGGCGCGCAGGGGACGTAGACCGGCGCGGGCGCGCACGGGTCGCAGCCTCCGACGCAGGGGCCCGGCGCGGGAACGACCGGGCGACCGGCCGACGAGTCGACGTAGGCGGTGACGCCGTTCGACGTGGAATAAATGGCGGCCGGCGACGGAACCGAACCGACCCGCGGCGTCGTCGGGACCGACACGACGCTCGGAAAGGACGTCGTCGTGACCGCGGGCGTTTTGAGCGTCGAGCGCACGGCCATCTGCCCGGTGATCGGCGCGGCTGAAACGCTCTCGTCGAACGTCGCCATGCGGAAGGTCCCGGCGGCGAGCACCCGGTCGGCCTGATTTGCAGCGACGAGGGTCACGGTCCCGGTGGACGTCGCCACGTGTTCGACGTAGACCCCGCCGGGCAGATCCCGAACGGCGACCGCGGCGCGGTCGGTCTTGATATCGAACGCCCGCGTCCAGATTTCGACGCGACCGGCGCTCACGACATCGGCGAGCGTGCCCTCGTCGAGCCGAAGCGTCAGCACGTCGGGCGTGTCGGCGAGGACCGCAAACGCGGCCCCGGGCAGCGCACGGACGATCGCCCCGCTGGCCGACTGAAATCGTCGATCCCGAGCGCCGTCGACTCGCACGGTCTCGCCGGCACGCAGCGCGGTCGCCGGGGGAGTTGCAGACCCCACACCGAGGGCGGAACCGGACGCCGATCGAAAGCCCGCGGGCGGCAGCGGAGCGTCGCCGGCGCGGGCCGGGAACGACGGCAAGAGGGCGAGTAGGGCCGCCCCTACAAGCCCGAGCGGGCGTAGGGACAGGGAGCGAGAGTTTGTCATGGCTGAGAGATCACCCTGCCGTTGGGTCCGGACCCGGGACCGGGGGCAAACTCTACACACGGTAAGCCCCTCTGGCAACACGCCGTGTCGGGGCGTTCTCGCGTCCAAGCCGGGTGTCGTGCGCACGCCGAGACACCGGGCCGCACGCAGATCGCGCCGCGCTCGCCGGGATTCGACGCCCGGCGAAATCGAACGCGGCACGCGCTCGCTCGAGGGCCGGTTTGCTCGGACTTCGGGACGGTTCGAAGCCCCTCCCCGCCCGTCACGTCGCGAGCATCACGTCCAGGAACCGGGTCGAATAGTCGCCGGCGACGAAATACGAGTTGCGAAGCACCCGGCGCAGCAGCGGGAGCGTCGTCTTGACCCCCTCGATGACGTACTCGTCGAGCGCTCGACGCATGCGGGCGATCGCTTCCGGGCGGTCGTCGCCTCGAACGATCAGTTTCCCGATCATCGAGTCGTAGTTCGGCGGAATTCGGTACCCGGCTCGCGCGTGCGAGTCGACGCGAACGCCCGGCCCGCCCGGTGCCGCGTAGACGTCGATGCGTCCGGGCGAAGGCGCAAACCCCTTCTCGGGATCCTCGGCGTTGATGCGGCACTCGATCGCGTGGCCCTCGTAGCGCACGTCGTCCTGCTTGAACGAGAGCGGCTCTCCCGCCGCGACGAGGATCTGGGTCTTGACGAGATCGATGCCGGTCAGGAGCTCCGTCACGGGGTGCTCGACCTGGATGCGCGCGTTGACCTCGATGAAGTGGAATTCCTTGCCCTCCACGAGGAATTCGACCGTGCCGGCGCCGTAGTATCCGACCTCGCGTGCCAACTTCACTGCGGCGCGTCCCATGCGCTTGCGCAGATCGGGATTGAGCGCCGGACTCGGCCCCTCTTCGACGACCTTCTGGTGACGACGTTGGATCGAGCAATCGCGTTCGCCCAGATGGACGACCTCGCCGCGCTTGTCGCCCATGATCTGGATCTCGACGTGGCGGGGAGCTTCGAGATACCGCTCGAGGTAGACGCTCGCGTCGCCGAACGCGGCCTCCGCCTCGGCCTGCGCGGACATCATGCTGTTGACCAGCGAGATGTCGTTGTGGGCGACACGCATCCCGCGCCCGCCGCCGCCCGAGACCGCCTTGATGAGGACCGGGTAGCCGATCGCTCGCGCGACCTCGAGGGCCTTGGCCTCGGTCGCGACGGGCCCGTCGCTGCCCGGAACGAGCGGGACGCCGGCCTTCTTGGCGGCCAGTTTCGCCTCCGACTTGTTGCCCATGCGCAGGATCGCTTCGACCGACGGGCCGATGAACTCGATGTTGCTCGAGCGGCAGATTTCCGCGAAGTGCCCGTTCTCCGAGAGGAAACCGTAGCCCGGGTGGATCGCATCGACGTTGGCGATTTCGGCCGCGCTGATGATGTTGGGAATCGAGAGATACGACTTCGCGCTCGGGGCCGGGCCGATACAGATCGCGTCGTCGGCGAGATCGAGATAGGGCGCGTCGGCGTCGGCCTTCGAGTAGACGACGACGCTCTCGATGTCGAGTTCACGGCATGCGCGAATCACCCGGAGGGCGATCTCGCCGCGATTCGCGATCAGGATTCGCTTGAACATGGGGGGCGCTGAGGCGTGTCGAAGGTGGGTCGGAGGAGGGTGGGCGGCCGCAGGGGGTGGCTCGAACCGGGACGATCGCGAAGCGGCAACGCGGTCACGCGTGGCCGACGTCGTCGCGACTCGCCGCTACTCCACCTTGACCCGGAAGAGGGGCTGGTCGTATTCCACGGCCTGACCGTTGTCGACGAGGATCTCGACGATCTCGCCGGCGACCTCGGCCTTGATTTCGTTCATCACTTTCATCGCCTCGATGATGCAGACGACGGAGTCGGGCTTCAAACGATCGCCGACGGCGACGAACGCAGGCGATTCGGGACTCGCGCTCTTGTAGAAGGTGCCGACGATCGGCGAGCGGATCTCGACCGTCCCCGGCGGAGGGCCGACCGGCGGAGCGGGGGCCGTCGTCGCCGAGGATGCGACGGGCGTGGCGTAGAGCGGAAGCGCCTGCGCCGCCTGCATCGCGAAGCCCGAAACGGCCGGCGCCTTCTTGAGCCGCACCTTCGCGCCTTGCTCTTCGATCTCGAGCTCGATCAGCTCGTTCTCGTTCATCAACTTGACGAGCTTCTTGAGCTCCGCGATGTCCATCGAGTTCCTCGGGGCGCGTCCTCGGGGCGCGCGGAAGATCGAATCTATCCGCCCGTACCGAAAGTTTCACTTCGGGAACGGGCTCCCGCCCCACCTCGCAGGTCCGCTTGCAGGCCGCCTGCGCGAACCGGTCGGACTCCGGGTCGCGGTCAGGCGGTCTTCAAGACCTGCTCGGCGATCTGCACGGCGTTCAAGGCGGCGCCCTTGCGCAGTTGATCCCCCGTCAGCCAGAGGTCGATCGCCGTCTCGAGCCCCGGGTCCCTTCGAATGCGGCCGACGAGGACATCGTCGCCGCCCTCGGCGTCGCGCGGCGTCGGGAACAGCATGCGGGAGGGATCGTCCATGACACGGACGCCGGGAGCCGCCGACAGCCACCCGCGGACCTCGGACGGATCGACCGGACGCTCGAATTCGATGTTCACGGCCTCGCTGTGCGCGCGTCGTACGGGTACGCGGACGCACGTCGACGAAATGCGCATCGCGGGACGGTCGAGGATGCGCCGAGTCTCCTTGACCATCTTCCATTCCTCGGTCGTCAGCGCGCCATCGCTGAATCCCTGGACGAACGGCAGGACGTTCGAAGCGATCGGCTTCGGGTAGACCTCGACGGTCGGCGGTTTGCCGGTCCGCTCCTCCTCGATCTGACGCGAGAGCTCGAGCAGACCCTTCGCCCCCGAGCCCGAGACGGCCTGATAGGTCGAGACGACGATGCGTCGAATCGGTACCTGGCGGAGGATGGGTGCCAGCACGACGACGAGCAGGATCGTCGAACAATTCGGATTTGCGACGATGCCGTGTCGGGACGTGACGGTCGCCAGATTGACTTCCGGGACGACGAGCGGAATCGAGGGCTCCATGCGAAACGCCGACGAGTTGTCGACGACAAGGGCCCCGGCCTTCGCAGCCCTCGGTCCATGATCGCGACTGCGATCGGCGCCCGCCGAGAAGAACGCGACGTCGACGCCCTTGAAATCGAAACTCGCCAGATCGGCGACGGGGTGGTCGTGCCCGCCGAAACGGACCGTCCGCCCGACCGATCGCGACGACGCGAGGGGAATCAATCGTCCGACGGGAAATCGGCGTTGGGCGAGCACCGCGAGGAACTCGTCCCCGACGGCTCCGGTGGCTCCGGCGATGGCTACGGTAAGCATCGGCAGAACGTACCCGCCCGCTCCGGATCATCGAACGCAGGCGCGAGCGCCCCCCGACTTACGCCCGCCGCCGCCCCGGCGTCTGCCGTCGCCACCCGCCCGACTTGCCGCCGTCCTTCTCGAGCAGCCGAACGGGCCCGATCGTCGCGCCCCGATCGACCGCCTTCGTCATGTCGTAGACGGTCAGCGCCGCCACGCTGGCCGCCGTCAGCGCCTCCATCTCGACGCCGGTGCGGTCGTGCGCCTTCACCTCCGCGCGAATCGACACGCCCTTCGACCCGAGGGTGAGGTCGACGCGCACCGAGTCGATGCGCAGCGGATGGCAGAGCGGGATCAATTCGGCGGTGCGCTTGGCCGCCGAGATCCCGGCGAGGCGTGCCGTTGCGAGGACGTCGCCCTTCTCGATGGAGTTTTCGCGCACACGGCGGCGAGCCGTGATCGACAGCGAAATGAACGCTTCGGCCACCGCCCGCCGATCCGTCTCGGACTTCCCGCCTACGTCGACCATGCGGGCCCGCCCGCCCGCGTCGACGTGCGACAGCACCGGCGTCCGCACGCTCGAACGACGGGACGATGTACGAGGACGTTGAGTCACGAGGCCTCCGGCGCGAATGCTATCGGACCGGAGGCGACCACGCCGTCCCCGCCGCGGACATGCCTGCCGTGTGCTGCACGGCGACGATCCATCGCCCTTGGCGTTCAATCGCCCTTGGCGTTGGCCAACGCCGGCATGTCCTTGACCGGTCCTCCGCCGTACCCGGGGAAGCCGAGCGCCTTCTTCACCTCGATCTCGACCATGCGGGCGACGTCCTTGTTGTCGCGCAGGAACTGCACCGCCTTGTCGCGACCCTGGCCGAGCTTCGTGGAGCCGACCGAGAGCCAGGTGCCCGACTTGTCGATGGCACCCGCGTCGACGCCGAGATCGATCAGATCCCCCATCGTCGAGATGCCCTCGTTGTACAGGATGTCGAACTCGGCCTGCCGGAACGGAGGTGCGATCTTGTTCTTCACGACCTTCACGCGCGTGCGGTTGCCGATGATCTTCTCGCCCTCCTTCAAGGCTCCGATGCGCCGGATGTCGAGCCGGACGGAAGCGTAGAACTTCAGCGCATTGCCTCCCGTCGTGGTCTCGGGGCTGCCGAACATCACGCCGATCTTCATGCGGATCTGGTTCGTGAAGATCATGCAGGTGTTGCTGTGGTTGATCGCGGCCGTGAGCTTGCGCAGCGCCTGGCTCATGAGGCGCGCCTGGAGGCCCACGTGCGAGTCGCCCATCTCGCCCTCGATCTCGGCCTTGGGCACGAGGGCCGCGACCGAGTCGATCACGACCACGTCGACCGCGTTGCTGCGCACCAGGGTCTCGGCGA
>JANNRO010000508.1:0-6276 GCA_031401505.1 Planctomycetia bacterium | reverse complement strand
CTACGGCGGGTCCGATGACGGCTCGATGTACGAGACGCTCCTCGCGGCGAAGGCTCCGGCCGTCGTGACCGTGAAGTTCGTCCTGCGCGTCAACATGGGCGGGCAGAGCCAGGAGTCGAATCAGGAGGTCTACGGCACGATTGTCGACCCGACCGGCCTCGTGATGCTGGGCAACGACGAGTTCGACGGTGCGATGGGTGCGATGAAGAGCTTCGCGAAGGCGCAGGGGATGGACGTGAAGATGTCGCCCGCGGACGTCAAGATCCTCTTCGGCAGCGAGTCGAAGGAGTACCCGGCGGTCATCGTGGCGCGGGACAGCAACCTCGGTCTCGCTTTCGTCCAGATCCTCGACCTCGAGGGCAAGACGCCCGAGACGGTCGACCTGACCAAAGGCTCGATGCCGAGAATCGGTCAAACGGTGTACGGCGTCCATCGCAAGAGCCGGGGCTTCGATTGCGCGCCCACGATCGACCGGCTGTTCGTCAACGGCAAGGTCGAGAAGCCGCGCGCGCTCTGGTCGGTCAGCGGGGCCTTCGCCGGCAAGGGCCTGCCGGTCTTCGACGCCGAGGGCCTACCGCTCGGGGTGTTCACGGTTCAGAAGGGTTCCGAGGGCGTCGACGCCGATGCCGGCGCCGGCGGACTTCTGGCGGCGTTGAGCGGGGGCGGCGAGGGGAGTTGTCTCCTCCCGCTGGACGCCGTGCTCAAGAGTTTCGAGCAGGCCAAGAAGCGGATTCCCGACGCGGTCGCCAAGGCCAAGGAGGCGGCGGCCAAGGAGGCCAAGGAGAAGGAAGCTCCGAAGGACGCTCCGAAGGACGCCCCGAAGGAACCGGGCATGGACGGGACTACGCCCGACGCCCCGAAGGCCCCGGATGCCCCGAAGGCGCCTGACGCCCCGAAGGCCCCCGAGGCCCCCGAGGCCCCGGACGGAACCCAGCCCAAGTGAAGGGTTGGACGCGACGGGTGCTTTCGATCTCGACGATCGGACTCGGACTTGCCATCGGCCTCGCGTTCGTCTCGCGTACGTCGAGTGTGACGGCGTCCGACGGTCCAGCAGCGGCCGCCGTGCCCGACTACGAGGCCCACCTCGCCGCGATCGCACCGTCGATCGTCAGCTTGAAGTACCTCGCGGCGTACGACGCCAGCAGCGAGTACCCGATGACCTGCCACGGGTTCATCGTCGACCCGACGGGGCTGATCGTCCTTTCGAACGACAACTTCGGCGAGGGCACGGTCAAGATCCGAGCCATCAAGGCACTGCTCGGCAACGACCCCAAGGAGCGGCCGGCGGTCCTCGTCGCCCGCGACACGACGCTCGATCTGGCGTACGTGCAGATCCTCGACCTCGAGGGAAAGACGCTGCCCGCGATCGATCTCGAGAAGGGTCGTGACCCGAAGATCGGCGAGAATCTGTTCGGGGTCACGCGCGCGGAGCGCGGCTTCGACTACGCGCCCTCGCTTCTGCGCCTCTATGTCACGAGCCGCATCGAAAGCCCGCGCCTCTTCTGGGACTTCAGCGGCGAGTTCGGCGAGGACGGGCTCCCCGCCTTCGACGCGTCCGGCCGACCGGTCGGCGTGATCGTGCTCCAGCAGAGCGCCGAGGGTTCCGACGAGGGCGGCGGCAGCCATTCGGATCTCTTCATTCTCCCGCTGAACGTCGTCACGAAGAGCCTCGCACAGGTGAGGAAGCGCGTACCGGAGGTCGTCGCGAAGGCGAGAGAAGCGGCGAAGGAACCCGTCGAAACTCCGAAGGAGCCCGCCATGGGCGACGCCGCGATGGACGACGCGGGAATGGGCGACGCCGGGATGAACGACGACGCCCCGAAGGCCCCGGAACCGGCGGCGCCCGGCTCGGGCAAGTAGCCGGCCCGTCGGACGTGGGCCCCGTCGCCGAATCGAATCCGACTCGATCCGCGGCGTCGACGTCCGCGCTCGACGGGAAACACTCGTGACGGGATCGCTCTTCGTCAGCGCGTTCTTCGCGTCGGCGCACTGCGTCGGCATGTGCGGTGGCTTCGTCCTGGCGCTCGACCGACCCGGACGCCGATTCGCCCCACGGCTCGGCGTCCAGTTGGCGTTCCTCGGCGGGAAGGCTTCGACCTACGTGCTGCTCGGGGCCGTCCTGGGCATGGCAGGCGGGGCGATCGTCCACTCGGGCTGGTTCGGCGCGGCGCAGTCGGTGCTGGCGGTCGTGACCGGCGTGTTGATGGTCTGGGCGGGCCTCCAGATCGCGGGGCTCGTGCGTGAGTTGCCGGTCTCGCGATTCTTCGGCCCGACGTCGCCCTATGGTCGCGCCGTGCGTGCCGTCGGCAACGCGCGCGGCCCCGCGGCACCCTTCGCGCTGGGCGCCCTCGCGGGACTGCTGCCCTGTCCGTTGGTCTACGCCTTCTTGGCCGCGGCGCTCTCGACGGGGCACGTTCTTCGGGCGGCGGGCACGATGGCCGTCCTCGGTGCCGCGTCGGCGCCCGCCCTGCTCGCGGTCGGATTCGTGGGCGCGTCGCTTTCTCCGATCGCGCGCGTGCGCCTCGTGCGCATGGGCGGCGTCGTCGTCGTGCTGCTCGGCGTCGTGACGCTGCTTCGCGGGTTGGCGCCCGACTGGCTCCACGCGGTGTTCGGCCACGGACTGGCCGCCCCATGACCGCGTCCGACGCGCAACCGGTGCGACCGCCACCGCCGCGCGCGAACGTACGTCGATTCTGCGCGCATTGCGGGCTTCCCGTCGGTCCCGCGGGTCATGCGCGCGTCATCGATGGCTCGCCTCGCGAGTTCTGCTGCCTCGGATGCAGTATCGCGTCGCGATTGACCGGACCGGCCGACGACGACGGCGGTGGCGGCCCCGCGGCGCAGTTCCTCGCGCGCATGGGCCTGGGCATCGTGCTCTCGATGATCGTCATGCTGATCTCGTGGGTGCCCTACATCGAGCCGTCGGCCGGGACGAGCGAGAGCTACCGACGATTCGCGCCCTGGGCCACGCTGCTCGCCGCGACTCCCGTCGTCCTGCTGCTCGGCGTGCCCTACCTCTGGAACGCCGCGGCGGGTCTCCGGCGCGGACGCATCGGGAGCGATCTCCTGATCGGGCTCGGCATCTTCGCCGCGTACGGCGCATCGCTCGTCAGTTTCGCCACGGGCCGAGGCGACGCGCTCTATCTCGACACGGCAACGGGGCTCGCGACGCTGGTCACGCTCGGGCGCTGGCTCGAGGCGCAGGCGAAAGAGCGATCCGTGCGGGGCCTGCGTTCGTTTCTCGCGGCCGACCAACGACCGGCTTCACGCTTGTCGCCCTTCGCGACGCTCGCGGCGCCGGGCGATGTCGCCTTCGTGCGGGCGTCCGACCTCGTGCTCGGCGATCGCGTGCTGGTTCGTCCCGGTGCGCGCGTCCCGGCCGACGGCATCGTGGAGGAGGGGCGCGCCTACGTGGACGAGGCCTCGCTGACGGGCGAGCCGCTCCCCCGAGCGGTCGGGCCCGACGACGCGGTCGCGGCGCCCGTGATCGCGACCGACGGCGCTCTCCTCGTGCGCGTGACGGCGCTCGGATCCGACACGCAACTCGGTGCGGTGGCCGAGGTCCTCGAACGCGCGAGGGCCGAGCGGTCGCCGCTCGAGCGGCTGGCCGAACGACTCTCGGCGATCTTCGTCCCTCTCGTGGTCGTGATCGCGGCACTGGCTTGGTTCCACGACCAGGCCACCGGGGCTTCGTTCGCGTCCGCGTCGCTCCGCGCGCTCTCGGTGCTCGTCGTCGCCTGTCCGTGTGCGCTCGCGATCGCCACGCCGCTCGCGATCACGACCGCGATGGGGCGGCTGGCTGAACGCGGCATCCTCGTGCGCTCGGGCGAGGCGCTCGGCGGGCTCCCCCGCGTGCGCGTCGTGGCGTTCGACAAGACGGGCACGTTGACCGACGGACGTCCGCGCGTCGGGTCGCTCGAAGTGATCGGGTCAGGCGAACCGATCGGTCCGGCGCACCCGGACGCCTCGTCCCGAACGCTCGCGCTCGCCGCCGCGGTCGAGGCGACCAGCGAACACGGGCTCGGACGCGCGATCACCGAGGCGGCGCGCGCGCGATCGCTCGCGATCCCCGCGGCGACCGATGTCCGCATGTTGCCGGGTCTCGGCGTCGAGGGAATCGTCGACGGGGCCCGCGTCCGAGTCGGACGTCGATCGTTCGTCCTCGCGTCGGATCGCGATTCGGGTGACGGCGCGGTGAGCGGGAGGACGACCGAGGCGTTCGTGTCGGTCGACGGGCGGCTCGCGCTCCGACTCGGATTCTCCGACGATCTGCGCCCGAGCGCACGGACGGCCGTCGATCTCCTGCGAGCCGACGGGGTGGCATGCCATCTGATCTCCGGCGACGGCGTCGAGCCCACGCGGACGGTCGCGCGCGCGCTCGGGATCCCCGTCGACCGGGCGCACGGTGGCTGCCTTCCCGCCGCGAAGGTCGACGTGGTGCGGCGGCTCCGATTGGATTCACGCAGCCCCGTGGTGTTCGTGGGGGATGGGCTGAACGACGCCCCGGCATTGGCCGCGGCCGATTTCTCCGTCGCGGTGGGGAGTGGCACCGACCTCGCCCGGGAAACGGCCGACGTGAGCCTCCTCGGCGAAGATCTCACCCGCGTTCCGCGCCTGCTCGCCGCCGCACGGCGCACCCGCCGGGCGGTGCGATGGAACCTGTTCTGGGCGTTCGTCTACAACGTCGTGGGCGTCGGCTTCGCGGCGCTCGGACGACTGCCTCCGCTGTTCGCCGCCCTCGCCATGGTGGTCTCGAGCCTCTTCGTGGTGGGCAATTCCGTTCGCCTGCGTTCCGCCCTGGAAAGGGATCTCGGCGGCGCTTCGCCGACAAGACCCGTCCCGGTAGGATCGCCCCCGTGACCTGTCTCGCCCTCTCCATGGACTGGATCCTCTTCGGCTTCTCGGCCCTCTTGGGCGGCGGAGCGTGGTTCATCTACGTCTGGGCGCTGGGAGACGGGCAGTTCAAGAACGTCGAGGAACCGGCGGAGCGCCTGCTCTCGCAGGACGCCCGGGACCAATAGCGCGAGGCACGATGAACACCGTCGAATCGACCGCCGGACACGCGGGGCACGCCGGACACGACGCGGGCGAAGGGGCCCACGGCCCCGACCATGTCCATCACTACGCGGCGTCGGGAATCGACGAGGGCAACGCCCGCGTCCCCCGATGGCTGATGGCCATTCTCATCGCGCTCTTTTCGTTCGCCGCGTACTACATCGTGTCGAACTGGGATGCCCAGCCCACGTCGGCGCGCGTGAAGTAGCGCGCCCGATGGGGGCCGGCCCCGTAGAACCCGCATCGCTGCGTCGAATTCTCGTGCGCCTGCCCAACTGGGTGGGTGACGTCTGCTTCTCGGCGCCGACGATCGACGCGATGGCGCGATCGGCTCCGTCGGCGGCGTTCGTCTTCGCAGGGCGTCCGGGCCTCGCGTCGTTGGCGGAGCGGTTCCCCCGGTTCGAGCACTTCGTCGCGGTCGCCTCCGACGGCGGCCTTTCGGCCGCACGAGCCACCGCACGCGAACTGCGCCCGCTCGCATGTGACGCGGCCGTCGTCATACCCCGCTCGCTGCGTGCAGCCCTGGCGCCAGCGCTCGCCCGCATTCCGATCCGCGTCGGCTTCGCGGCCCAAGGTCGATCGATCCTGCTGACGCACGCCGTCAACGGCTGGAAACCGCTGCGTCTCTCCCATCGAAGCCGCTACGTCGGGGCGTTGCTCGCGCCATTCGGCATCGCGGCGCCGACGGCGCCGTGGACGCTCGTCCCGCCGAGCGAGGCGTTGGCGTGGGCCGATCGCTGGCTCGCAACCGCGCCCGGGCGACGGCCGGGGCGGCCGATCGTCGCGTTCGAGCCCGGGGGTGCGTACGGCGTCGCCAAGCGGTGGGGCGAAGATCGGTACGCGGAGTTGTCGCGGCGCCTCGTGTCGGGGGACGTGGCCGACGTCGTGCTCGTCGGAACGCCCGACGCCGCGCCGCTTCACGATCGAATCGAGGCCGGGGCCGGCGTCCGACTCGTGAAGGCCGCCGGTGCAACGGATCTGATCCAACTCTCGGCCCTGCTCGCCCGGTCGGCGCTCCTCCTGACGAACGACACGGGACCCATGCATCTCGCGGCGGCGGTCGGTACGCCCGTGCTGGCGCTCTTCGGTTCGACCGACCCCGTCGTCTGCGGCCCCCGGGGCGCCGGGTCGATCCGCGTGCTCTACGAGCGGGTGGCGTGCTCCCCCTGCTACCTGAAGGAGTGCCCGGTCGCAGGCCACCCCTGCCTCGATCAGTTCGGG
>JANNRO010000507.1:0-3807 GCA_031401505.1 Planctomycetia bacterium | reverse complement strand
CGAGGCGTAGATCGTGCGACCAAAATCGCCGGCGGGCCCCGCGAGGCGCCAGTGTCCCTGCGCGTCCGTCAGGACATGCTGGCGATTCCCCTCCACGAGCACGCCCGCGACGGCGAGCGGCCCGAGGTCGGCGCCACCGACGTACTCGACCCGTCCTTCGATCGCGGCAACGGTCACTGGCGCGAGTTGTACGACCGCCTCCGTCACGCCTACCTCCTCCACGCGGCCCGTTTCATAGCCCGGGGCATCGATCACGACGTTGTGCCAGCTCCCGGGACCCGGCATGCCTTCGAGGAATGCGATTCCACGCTCGTCGGTGGAGCCCCATCCCTGCGAGGGCGTCTCCTGCGCGTCCGGGCTCCACGACGAGGAGATCCCGGCTCCCGCGATCACCTTGCCGCTCTCGGAGTCCTTGACCGCGATGCGCAGTGTGCGCATGCCGGGGAGCCTCGCTTCGACCTTCAGCGCCCCCGATGCGGGCGCCCGCAGGCCTTGCATCTGGAGATTGGCGACGCTCCCGGTCTCGACGACCAGCTTGTAACTGCGCCCCGGGATCAGCGGCGAGATGCGGAACGACCCGTCGGACGCGCTCGCGACCTTCGGCGGAGCGAACCTGTAGACCAAGTACCGCAGTTCGTGCGTGACGTCGGAAAGGCTCGCGTCCACGAGTGCGCCGCCGACGGGCTTGCCCGCTGCGTCGAGGACTCGCCCCTCGATCCACGGGGCCTCCACCGCCACGAGTTCGCCCGTGACCCTCTGCGCGGCGCCCGCGCTCGTCAGCACGGGATAGATCCCGGTGTCGAGGACCTGACCCAGCGACTCGGAAATCCAGCCCGACCCGAACACCCACGCCCGGATCTCGGAGGGTGGTACGTCGGACTCGAAGCGACCTTGCGCGTCGGTCGTCACCGCCCCTCCCGGCACGGAGAGCGATGCAGGACCGGCGACGGACGTTGAGCGCGAGATGTGAACCACCGCACCCCCGACCGGCTGCTTGCCCTGCGTGAAGACGACGCCGTGAAGACGCGCGGCCAACGGCAGCGCAAAGCGGAGATCCGACTCTTGCGATTCGACGAGTCTCCGGACCCCGCAGCGACCGAGGGCCTCGACCTCGATGCGCCCACCGTCGGCGTCATCGACGGGAAGGGAGAAGGCGCCGTCGGCTCCGGTCTCGGCTCGCGCCCAGATGTGCCCGTCGGCGGGCAGCCAAGACTCCGTCGACACGGTCGCACCGGCGATGGGGCGACCGTCCTCGGCGGCGACGACGTGCCCGGAGAGGACGTGGATCCGCTCGTCCACGACGATCACGTACTCGCGGTCCGTCGGCACGCTGACAGCCGGGACGTCCACGCGCAGGCGGCCGGGGTCGAGGACATAGATTGTCAATTCACCCGCCGCGAGGCCCTCGACCGAGAATCGCCCCTCGGAGTCCGTGCGCACGGGAGACGCGTCGCCGACGAAGACGAGCCCATCAAACTTTCGACCGTCAGCGTGAACGGCTCGACCCCGGAGCTGATGTTTGTTCGGGTGGGCCCCGATGGGAACCCGCACGTCGACGGTCGCACCGGGTACCGGCACGTCCACCCAACTCGTTCCGACGAGATGGTCAGCGGTCTTCGCCACCACGACCCAATGACCCACGCCGACATCCGCAAAGGCGAATCGTCCGTTCTCGCCGGCTTTCACGCGCACGACGCCCGCCGACTCGGCCTCCACGTCCGGCGCGCGAAGCTTGTCCCCGATCTCGTCGGAATCGGCGTCGTCCACGGGCGTCCGAAACCGGAGTTCGACCTGCGCGGCCACCGGACGATCGCCCGACATCACGCGCCCGACGATGCGACAAGGCGCGGCCGTCGCTGGCGTCGATCGCCCGGGGTGCGCGGCGAGTCCGATGTCCATTCCGACCGGGGGGTGCTCCCCGTCCGGTGCAGCTCCGGACCCCACTCGTGGCGACTCCGTTCGGGGCGCTCGGAGGAGCAAGCCGGCACCGGCCGCTACGGAGAGTGCGGCCAGCCCGACTACGGCGATTCGTCTCACGGACATCTGCTCCTACGCGCGGGCCCGGATTCCAGAGCTACGACCGATCCTACGCGAGGGCTCGAACACGCGCTCGCTGCGCGATGCGCTGATTCGCGACGCCGACGCCCGCGTGGACGTACTTGCGTGACCCCAACGCGGAGGCATCCGGCCGACGCCTTTCAAAACACTCGCGCGGTTAGGATTCAGGACGAGCGATGACCGGCCCCCGACCTTCGATTTTCTTCGTTTCACTGATCGTCGCCGCGATGGCAGGTTTCCTCGCCGGACGACGATGGACGTCGATCACTCCCGAGGACAGCGGCTCCGACGGTTCAGTGGAAAGGACGACTCGCAACGTACCGCTCCCGGCCAAAAGTTCGGCATCGCCAGGCCTCGCCGGAGCCGCGGCGCCGCTTGAAGCGAAGGCGCCAGGCTCGATCGGGACAGAGATCGATCCCGGCTTCGCGCTGCCGAGCATGAGGTCCTCCGTTCGCGTTCAGGTAAGGCGAGCCGACGGCACCCCCGTCCCGGCCACACTCGTGACAGCCCGGGTGAAGAACTCCTCGGGACCGCGCGACAAGGCGGTACGCCCCGAATGGTGGATGCCGAATTCCATCACCGACGAGCACGGCGTGGCAACTCTGATCGTGGCGGCCGCCGGGCCGCATGTCGTCGATGCGCAATTCGGGTCAGTGGAGAACAACCAATGGCCGCTCACGGGCTCCGCCGAGGTTGATCTGCGCCCCGACACGACCATGGACCTCAGCGTGGTCGTTTCCAAGCTCGAACGGACCTACATCTCGCTCTCGGTCGCAAGATCCATCGATCGAGAGACGTCTGGCGAGACGCTTCTGAATCCGGAGAACCCCCACATCAAGAGGTTCTTGGAAACTCGGATCTTCCCTCGACCGGATGGTTGGACATCGCCTGACGGTGAATGGCAGGGACTCCTGAGATCAAGCCCTCCAGCCGATTCGGCGTTCGGAATCGAGACGCGATTCGTGCCGCTTGAATTAAGACTCGGCCCCCAGTCTGACTATCGTTCGTCGGCCGCGAGTCTTGCGGGCATCTCCCTCAAAACGGAACGCGCGGAGCACGTTTGGACTGTCGTGCCAATTCTCCCAGAAGCGTCAGCAGAGCGTCGGCGGTGGATCGCTGCGTGGGTGCGCGCCACGCTGGCCGGCACCGCAACGAGTGTCGGCAAGTCGGAAGTGACACTCACATTGTTCTCCGAACGTGGTGGCCGATGGCCCCTCGCTCTACCCCTTCGCTGGGTGTACCGAGGTGACACCGCGGAAGGCGTAGTTCGCTGGTGGGTCGATCCTGACGACGGACCTTGGACGCTTTCGTGGGAGGGGGGTGGATCGAGACCGGGACGCCAGCCTGTCGTCGTGCCTCTTCCGCATGGCGATCGGCGCGAACTGACACTTGAGATCGAGTCGTCCGACATCGAACCCATGCTCTCGGCTGTCGACGTCGTGGACGAGGCCGGCCGACCGATCGTCGGACCCGTCGCGCTCCATTGGCGATCGGTGGATCTCGAGACGAGCGTCGGATGGAAGGCGAGCGAGCCCACGGACGGAACGATTGTGTCCGGACGCGAGGTGACGCCGTCGGCACCATGGCGGGTCGGCCCGCCGGTCCGCCTCCCGACGTCGGGACGTGCCCGGATCGTGGCTCCGATCGGCGGATACGTGACGCTTCACTTCGTGCATCCACCCGATCCGGCGCTCGGCCGTCTCACCGTCGAACGCAACGACGGCGAGTGGCTTGACGTCGTCGCCGGAG
>JANNRO010000506.1:0-7268 GCA_031401505.1 Planctomycetia bacterium | reverse complement strand
CCTGGGCGTCGGTCGGGCCGAGGCCCGGGCGAAGGCCGTCGACCTCCTGACGCGCGTGGGCGTCGCCGACGCGTCGAAGAGGTTGAAATCCCATCCGCACGAGTTTTCCGGCGGCATGCGCCAGCGCGTGATGATCGCCATCGCGCTGGCGGCCGAGCCGGACATCGTCATCGCCGACGAGCCGACCACCGCGCTCGACGTCACGATCCAGGCGCAGATCCTCGACCTCCTGAAGGACCTGCGGCGCGAACGCGGCATGTCGATCGTCTTCGTGACGCACGATCTCGGTGTGGTCGCCGGCATCTGCGATCGGGTGCTCGTCATGTACGCGGGGCGCGTGGTCGAGGAGGCGCCGGTCGGCGACCTCTTTGCGCGGCCGCAGCATCCGTACACCGCCGCGCTGCTGCGAAGCATCCCCCGCATCGACGGCGCGGCGCACGGACGGCTCGCGCACATCGACGGGATTCCGCCGCGGCTCGATCGGCCGTTCACGGCGTGCCCCTTCGCGCCCCGGTGCACGCTCGTGCGCGACACGTGCCACGCCGGCGTGCCGGCGCTCGTGACGTCGTCGCCCGGACACCGACGTCGCTGTGTGGCGCCGGTCGAGGAGGTCCGGTGAACAGGTCCCCGTGCGCGCGATGACGAAATCTGATCCGCCCCTGCTGTCCGTTCACGACCTTCACGTCGGATTTCCGACCGACGGGGGGCTCGTGCGCGCGGTCGACGGGGTGTCGTTCGATCTCCACCGTGGCGAAACGCTCTCGCTCGTGGGGGAGTCGGGCTGCGGGAAGTCCACGACGGCACGCGCGATCGTCGGATTGATCCGCCCCGACGCGGGCACGATCGAATTCGAGGGTCGGGACATCGCGCGGGATCGGCGGGCCTTGAAAGCCGCGCGTCCGCGGCTTCAGATGCTCTTTCAAGACCCGTACGCGAGCCTCGACCCGCGGATGGACGTCGGGGCCGTCGTTGCCGAGCCGCTGGTCGTCCACGGGCGCGCCGCCAGCCGCGACGCGCTCGACGAGCGCGTCTGCGAACTCTTCTCGACCGTCGGGCTCGACCCGGCGTTGCGCAGGCGGTACCCCCACGAGTTCTCGGGCGGGCAGCGCCAGCGCATCGGACTCGCGCGGGCGCTTGCACTCGAACCCGACGTGCTCCTGCTCGACGAACCCGTGTCGGCGCTCGACGTCTCGGTCCAGGCGCAGGTTCTGAATCTGCTCGAGGACCTGCGCCGTCGGCACGGGCTCACGTACCTGTTCATCGCCCACAACCTGGGTGTCGTGCGCCACGTCTCCGATCGGATCGCCGTGATGTACCTCGGGAGGATCGTCGAACTCGCCCGCCGGGACGACCTGTTCGATCGGCCCGTCCATCCCTACACCCAGGCCCTGCTGTCGGCCGTCCCGGTTCCCGACCCGGTCGTCGAGGCGAAGCGGCGCCGCATCCCCGTGGAGGGCGAGATCCCGAGCCCCACGGCCCGGATCGAGGGATGTGCCTTCCGATCCCGTTGCTCGAAGGCATTCGATCGCTGCGCCAGCGAGACCCCTCTCCTCACGGAGCGCACACCCGGCCGGTTCGCCGCGTGCCACCTCGATGACGCCGCTTCATCGGCGCTGCCATCGCTCGGGGCGTCGAAGCCGAAAGGAACCTCCCCGTGAGCGACCGCCGCATCGTCAGCACGCCGTCTGCGCCCCGGGCGATCGGCCCCTACAGTCAGGGCGTCGTCGCCCACGGAGTCGTGTACACGGCAGGCCAGATCGCGATCGATCCCGCGACCGGGGCGTTCGTGGGCGGGGGAGACGTCGTGCGCGAAACCGAGCGGGTGCTCGAAAACGTCCGTGCCATCCTCGTGGCCGCCGGAACGGCGATGGAGCACGTCGTGCGCTGTGACGTGTTCCTCGCCGACCTCGCCGACTTCGGCGCCATGAACGACGTCTATCTCCGGTACTTTCCGAAGGATCCTCCGGCCCGCGTCACGGTGCAGGCGGCACGGCTGCCCAAGGATGCGCGCGTCGAGATCGCGGCGATCGCGGTTCTGCCGACGTAGCAACTCGGCGGCCGACCGGCCGACCGGGCGCGCTACGTTCCGATCGGCAGGCCGTAGACGTCGCGCAGGATCGGAATCAGCTCGGTCAGCAGTTCGACCTCGTGGTCGGCCGCCGGAACCGACGCCCGATCGGAGTAGCGACCGTGTGCGCCCCGGTAGTGGACGGTGCGCATGCCGACGGCGCGCGCGGGTGCGACGTCGGTCTCCGGACGGTCGCCGACGTAGAGCGCGCGGGACGGGGAGATCTTCATGGCCGCGCAGGCCTTCGAATAGATCTTGGGATTCGGTTTGCTCACGCCCATCTGCGTCGAAAAAAAGATCGCGGCCGGGTCCACGTAGGGGAGCACGCCGAGCCGGACGAGTTTTTCGGCCTGCTTGACCGAAAGCCCGGCGCTCACGATGCCGACGCGGATTCCACTGCGGTGGAGCGTGCGCAGCAGCACGACCGCGTCATCGAGCGGGCGCAATTGGCGCTCCTTCGTCTGGTGGTACGCCACGACGCCCGCGGCCACGAGCACGGCGGGATTGCGGCCGCCGAACCGCGACTCTCCCAGACGATCGAGCAAGCGATCGAGGTGCTCGTCGTAGTTCGACGTGAACTCCGCGACCACCTCGGTCAGCTCTCGCACGCCCTCTTCCTCGCCGATGTCGAGCCCCTCGCGAATCATCGCCATCACCGCGTTGTGGCGTGCGTCCAACGCGAAAGCGGTCGTGCTGAAGAGCGTGTCGTCGATGTCGAAGAGCACGGCATCGAGGGCGGGCGGGGGCATGCCACGATCGTACACGTGGGCGTTTTCGCCGACGAGCGGCGTGGGTCGCGACAGCCGCCTGCCTCGAGCGGAAGGAACGGGTCCCGATCGAGCGAGCCGGCACGAAACGAAACGGCCCCGGCGTGCGTACACGCCGGGGCCGTCGCCGGGAAGCGCTCCGGGGCTCGGGCCCGAAGCTATCGGCCGCGGATGCGGGCCTCTTCTTCCTGGAGGTCGGTGATCTTCGCGCGAACGATGATCATCAGGTTGCTCTGCTCGTCGCTGCGGCCCTTGCGGCTGAAGAGGAACGAGAGGAGCGGCACCTTCGCGAGGAACGGGACCTCGCTCGACCGATCGATGGTGCTGATGTTCTTCAACCCACCGATCACGATGCTGCCGCCGTCGGGAAGCCGGACGGTCGTGCGCGCACGCTGGAGACGCAGCTCGGGGAGCTGGATGATGACCGGCGTGAACGACGAACCGAGCGTCGTGGCGAACGTCGGGATCGGCTCGGAGAGTTTCGCGACCGTCGGCTGGAGTTCGAGGGTGATGTAGTGCCGGTCGTTGCTGACCGTGGGACGAACGTCGAGCGTGAGACCGTCCTGGATCACGCCGATGATCGGGTCGGCGATGAACGAAGTCTGGGCGACCTCGACGTCGAAGTCCTGGATGTAGGACAGCTGGTTGACGACGGTCAGGTTCGCGCGCTGCGTGTTGTAGACGGTGATCGTCGGCGCGGTCAGCGTGCGGCCCGACTGCGTCTTCTCGACCGCCTTGATGACGGCGGAGAGCTGCGCGTCGTCGAGGTAGGAGAGCGTCAGCGACGCGCCGCCCAGGCTCGACAGGATCGTGCCCAGCGGGCGCTCGAAGATGTTCTCCGTTCGCCCGCGGAAGTCGCCGTCACGGCCGTCGTTGAAGTACGCGCCGGCCGACGGATTCAAGGCCACGCCGGCGGGGAGACCCGGGCCGCCGTTGTCACGACCCGACGACGCCTTGTCTTCGAGGCCGTTGGTCACGTCGTCGAGGTTGACGAGCGAGCCGGGCGTCTGACCGCCCAGACCACGGAAGTCGACGCCGACGTCGCGAAGGAAGTTGTCCGACACCGTCAGGAAGCGCGTCTCGATCGTGACGACGATGCCCGCGAAGGCGCGCAAGTCGTTCAGGAACTTCTCGACCGCCGCCTGCATCTCGGCCGTGTGCTTGACGACGATGCCGAGCGTGCCCTGCGCCGCGATGCTCGCCCCGTCGATCGCCCAGAGGTCGGCATTGCCCACCGCGGACTTGACGAGCTCGATGATGTCGTCGATCGAGCCGTAGGGCTTGGTCGTCTCTTCGCTCTCGCCGCCGAAGAGGGGGTTCTCTTCGTCGTTGACCTGATCGCTCGGGACGAGATCGATCTTGGGCGGCTTGAACTCGGTCAGGCCGGCCGTCAGGTCGGCCACCGAGTGGACGACGAGCGTCAGCTGGTACTTGACGAGTTCCTTCTTCGTGAACCGGACGACGTTGCCCGTGATCTCCCAGAGCACGCCCTCGGCCGTCGCCTTCAGCATGTCGAGCGCCTGCTCGAGCGAAATCTGCTCGACGTTGATCGGCTGGACCTGCGTGTCGCCCACTTCGGTGATGCGCGGGTCGAGGATGATGTTGACGCCCGATTGGATCTGGAGCGTCTGGACGACCTCCTTGAAGGGGCGACCCTCGACGGACAGGTTGACGGTCGTCGTCTTCAGCTTGGCGGCGAGCGCCACCTCTTCGGGGCGACGCTTCGTGCCGCCGAAGGCCGAATTGCGATTCTTGCGGGCGCGCGTGATGTCGTTCCAGAACTTCTGGCTCGGCCAACGAAGGATCTTGTGCTCGAGGTTGCGCGACTGCTGCATGTCGAGCATCCATTCCTTCATCGCGAGCTGGTCCTTCTTCGTCTGGTCGGCCGCGACATGCTCGTGGCGGGCGGCGGTCGCCGCCTCCTTCAGCTCCTTCGCCTTCTTGTTGTCGGGCTGGATCTCGAGCACGAGATCGGCCTGGTTCTCCGCCTGCTCGTACTCGTCGCGGTCGAAGGCCTGGATCGCGCTGATCATGCGCATCTCGAGTTCGGCCTGCTGCTCGAGGAGGCGCTTCTCTTCGTCGTCGGCGAGATCGCCCAGCGCCTGCTCGTTCGCGGCGCGACGCGCGCCCTTGACGGCGTTCTCGCGCGCCAACTTGGCCGACGCGAGACCGTTTTCCGTGTCCTGCTTCAACGTCCGCCAGTCGATCGGGTAGGGCGAGGACGTGATGATGAAGAGAGCGGAGCCGAACTGGTCGATGGCTCGGTCGTAGTCGCCCTTCTGCTGCGACATGCGGCCGAGGCTGAAGTAATTCTCGGCGTTCGTGCGCTGCTCATCGATGCGGATCTGCTGCTGCCGGCGCAGGTCTTCGAGCGTGCCGGCGGCCGCGGGCCCGCGACGATCGAGCGATTCCTGGACGGACCGAAGCGCCGAGAGGACGGCCGCGTCGGTCGGTGCCAGGGCCTTGGCCTCTTTGAGGACGTCCTCCGCCATCTGGAGGTCACCCCGAGCGACGAG
The DNA here is from genome assembly GCA_031401505.1 of Planctomycetia bacterium. Classification (GTDB taxonomy): domain Bacteria; phylum Planctomycetota; class PLA2; order PLA2; family JAEUHO01; genus JANNRO01. The sequence continues at coordinate 1,917 of JANNRO010000506.1, read as the reverse complement.
GTTTCTCGCCTCGGCGAGCTTCTGGTTGACGAGGTACTGCGCCTTCTCGCGCTCGATCGCCTGACGCTTGGCCGTCTCGTCGATCAGCGCCTTTGCCTCGGCCGCGGGGTCGACGACTGGCGCGGGAGCAGGAGCGAGCGCCGGGGCCGCCGCATCCGGTGCGGGAGTGGATTCGAGAGCGGGAGCCGGCGCCGGTTCGGGCGCGGGAGCCGGAACGGGATCGTCGGCGCGGGCCGATACGAGAACGGCGTCTTGAAGGCGCCCTCCGTCCATGGAGGAAGCGGCGAGTGCTCGCTCGCTCTCGCTGCGGACGTAGGCACCGCGGCATCCGCTCGTGACCGCGGCGACCGATGCCACGACGGCGAACACCGAACCCAACCTGCGCGAAGTCAGCACCATGGACTCTGTCTCCCGTTCGACGAGCAAGGCCTCGTGGACCCGACTCGACGACGATGAACGACGGCGACCAAGACACGATCCCTCGACGAGTTGACGGCCCGCAGCGCCCCGTGGCGCTCCGATCACGTCAACACGACGAGTCCCAACCCATGACGACCGCCTCCGCGAGGCGATCGTCCAACCCATGCGGAACCGACGAACCCGACAAGCCAGCCGAAATGCCCGTTCTGCCCGAACGGGGACACCGGCTCGAACGCAAGCGACCCGATCGCAACCCGGCCGAAGTTTTTACCTACCCGAGCCCAACCCGAAGCACCCGAACCCGAGGACCGAGTGCGAATCGAAGCGGACGGCGGTCATGAGCGTGTCATAACCGGCGCCCGGACCGGGGATTCCATACCGGACCTCGTTGCGAGCCGCAAGGGAAAAGCCACGATGAGGATTCGGTGTGAGATCGATCGGGCGGTCGGGCGTCGTCATCGGCAGGGCTCGAGTCGAACGGGAGTCGATCGTTCCGCCCGGATCCGAAGCGCCGCCGCGGCGGCCAGGTCGGCGTCGGCATCACGTCTGAGGGACCGGAGCGCCTCCGCCGCCACGCTTTCGTGCCGGTCGTCGATCCGGCGACCCCGTCGACCCGCCTCGATTCGGGTGAGCGCGGCCTCGGCCCGGCCCATGGAGAGTTCGGAACGGGCCGCCATGAGCTCGGCCTCGGCGTTCGGCCCTCCGAGCGCGATCGCCCGGTCGAACGCCTCGACGGCCGGTTCGTGTCGGGCGAGCGCCCGGAGCAATCGACCTCGCCAAAACGCGAGAGAGGGGTCGCCGGCATCTCGGGCGCCGAGCGTTCGCTCGAGTTCGGATAGAACGGCTTCGAAGCGCTTGAGCGGTGGGTTCACGTCGAGCGAGAACAACCGGACCGCCGGTTGAAGCCTCGCGTCGTCCGTGATGACCGTGTAGGGGTCGGGTAGGCGTCCGTTCGCATCCGGCTCGAGGAAGAACCCAACGACGCCATCGAGGCCATAGCCCCCCGGGGCGGTCGCGGGGTCGGACGAACGACGGTCCTCGAGTCGTCGATACGCGCGAAGGACGTCGATGGCCGGTCCGGCGACCGGCGAATCGGCCGCGGGACTTCCATCCGATCGCCCCGCATCCGGCGCGTCGATTCGCTGGATACGGGCCCGGCCCTCACCCCGATCCTCGAATTTCCAGGGACCGACGATCGCGGCCGTCAATTGAGCCCACCGGTGCTGGTGATAGCCATGAAGCGACTCGGCGACTCGGGGGCGGTCGCGGGCCGTGGGTCCGAGGAGCAAGTCGACGCCGGAGCCCGGAACGCCGACCTGCACTGCGAAGTCGAGTCCCCCGAGGCGGGCCAGCGTCGGAGCGACGTCCGCCAGATCGACCGGATCGACGCGGACCCCGGGCCGCACGCCGGGGGCACGCAGCAGCATCGGAATGCGCAATACGCTCTCGCCGAGCAGAAACCCGTGCGACGGCTCGAGGAGTTCACCGAGCGCCTCC
>JANNRO010000505.1:0-25029 GCA_031401505.1 Planctomycetia bacterium | reverse complement strand
GCGATGAGTGCCGCTAGAAGTCTCCGATCGTCGATCATTGACGCCGATGATTCCCTCCGAAGTCCGAACGGCGACGGTATCACTATCGATGCCGAGATCTGGTCGGACCCGAACCCGGAGAATCCAGACTGGAGAAAACTTGCCGAGTTGAATGAGATCCCCCTATTCGGGGGTGGCTGCGACTGCTATTTCGATTATGGCGAGAAAAAAATGTACGACTACAAGAAGAACAAATGGGTAAAAATCTGCTGGGAGACCATGAAGTGTTATGGCCCTGACTGCGATATCGTTTATCGACATCAATTGATTCCGTGTGAAAAGCCTTGGTGGTGGGACCTGCCCCCGTGCCCGCAGCACATTATGGAATTGGTAAATGACACTAAGACGAAGTGGGGTAAAGACTGCGGGGGAGTTCACGGGCCGCTCTTTTGCTTCAGGCAGGTGGCAACTTCTGGTCCGGCGCAGCAATGTTGCTACGACAACGATGGGAAACTCGTTACAAAAGGCGAGAATGCGGGCACACCGGACAGGGTTGCTACTTGCAATGTGAAGTTGCTTGACGGATGCTGTGAGACGACCGGAGGAAAGTATGGCAGTATCGGTCGGGACCACGGCGTCAAGGATAAGGTTATCGAGTTTGTTTGGAACCGTGCGTTGGGTAACACGGATTGGATTGACCAGTATCTGATCGACTATCCTCCGTACGGAGGCGCCGAATGGCAGCGTGTGCAGCAAGAATTGGCCGATCTCGCTGCGGAAATCGCCAGTTTCCCGGTTTTTCAAGTCGTGGTTCCGGGTGATGAAGCCCGTCCACTCTTCGACCTCAATGCCGGAAGATAGGCGGACTGAAGCAAACGGAGTCTAGTATTACCGCACTTGGAAAATGGAGGCGATCAATTCTCCCGCTTTCGATGTGGGGGGTGTCGCTCATTATCATCGCAACGGTGCTCCATCGAGGTCCGTTGTGGACTGTGTTTGACGGGTCTCCACCCTTGAATTCGCTGTTCATGTGGGCACTAGAGTGGTTCACGGCTGGGCTAACTTCCCAATACCCAGATGGCTCTTCATACATGGCGATGGCGCAGACTCCATACATGGTCTTTCGTTTCACCCTGTTGACCGAGATAGTGCTGTCAATGTATTATGTGCTTGCGGGGAAACTCTGGGCGGGTCTCGGATTCTTCTATTTGTGCGTCGTGCGAACGATAGCGACCTCGTGGTGTTTGGCGATCTCTGGATAGTTGTCGCTGCATGGTGGTCGGGACACTGCCTCCTTCTCGTCGGAGTCTTAGTCGTCACTCCCTGTAGGCGCTGGTCTGGATCCGCAGTTTTCCGACGGTCTGGGTCTTCCGGATCCGGTAGAGTTATAGCCGAATGTTGTGGACCGTAAATCGTTCAAGCGGCGTACCTTCTTTTTGGTTCAAAAATCAAAACCCCGGCTTGGCGGCCGGGAGAAGGTACGCCGATGAAGAAGATACAGACCGCACCGACACTCTCGAAGTATCCGTCCGGTGAAACCATCACCGCCGTCCCCTGGGCAGAGCGCCACCGCGGTGCGGTGATGGCACGATGCCGGCGTCGCCGCGCACGCGCGACGCCGCTGCTCGATCAAGGACGGCGTGCTGACCGAGGGCGCTCAATAGCCCGCTCGTCGCGTCGTGACTTCACCGGCACGCTCCTTACTTCTTCGGGATCCGCGCCAGGGCGGCGGCGAGCGCGGCCTTCTCTTCGGGGTCCGACGAGGTTGCGATCGCCTTCTCGATCGAACCGCGCACCGACATCGAGTATGCACCCAGCGCGCCGAGCACGCGCGCGGCGGCGACGCGAAAGGGGCCGTCGGGCTTCTCCACCATCGCGACCATGTGGGGCAACACGACCTGGGCGAGGCCGCCGATGCGTTCGAGGGCGTCGAGCGCCGTCGCCACCACGCGATCGGTGAATCGATCCGGCTCGGCGACGATCGCGCGAAGGGGCTCGATGGCGTCGCGGCCGCAGGACGCGACGACGCCCGCCAACGAATGACGCACGTTCGCGTCCTCGTCGCTCAAGTGCTCGAGGAGGGTGTCGAGCACGACGGGTTTCCAGATCCGGATCGCGCGCAAATCGTTCAGTGCCGAGACGCGATCGGCGGGCGTCGTGCTCTTCAGCCGTTCGACGGCGTCGACGAGATCCTGCGCGATGGACGCCCGGCGCTCCTCGGCGGGTACGCCCGGGCGCGCGCGTGCCATCTCGATCTTGCCCGTCTGGAGGTCGATGTAGAGGCCCCCCGTCGTCTCGGCGAGGGTAGCGAGCAGCTCCGCGTCGTGCTCGTCGCCGATCCCGACGGTGTGGATGCAGGCCCCGACCACCGCGTTCCACTGCCGCAGGAGCCGCGCGAGCGAGGCGTCGTCCTGGAAGCGACCCCGGGTCGGCGTTCCGTCGGTCAGGAAGAAGATCGTGTCGGGGAGGTCGGCGAACCAGGCACCCGTGCCCGTCTTGCCGTGGACGTCGCCGAACGAGGTCTTGAGCGCGTCGTAGATGTTGGTCAGCCAGCCGGTCGGCTGGTTCAGCAACCAGGAAATCGCGTTGCGCTTGTTCGAGTCGGTGGCGAACTGGGACTTGTCCGAGAACCTCTTCACGCGGTCCGAGTAGACGACCAGGTTGAATCGAGCCTCGACGGGGAGGCTCTTCAACGCCCGGATCGTCTCGGCCTGCGCCCAGCCGAGTCGGGTGGCGGGCAGTTTGTACGCGGTCCGAACGGCGTCGGCGCGGGCGTCGTCGCGGGTGAGCTCGGCCTCCATCGACGACGAGTAGTCGATGGTGAACAGCACGTTCAAGGACTCGACCGGGATCCGGAAGAACGAGTCGAAGGTGCCTTGATCGCCCCGCGTCGCGTCGTGGCGCTCGTCGGGTTCGAACGTGCCGTCGAGGACGGCCTTCTCGTGATCCTTCCACCAGACCGACCATCCCTTCGGCTCGTCCTGAAAGCTCTGTCCCGTCAAGGAGTCGAGCATCGCGTCGATGGCGAGCGCGATTTCGCCCTTCTCGCGCTGGACGGCGGCCACGAGGAACGGGATCGCGACGTCACTGGGTGCGCGCGCGATCGCGGCGTACGCCGCGAGTCGGATCGACCACGCTTTGTCTTCGGTCGCGGTCTTCGTCAGCTCGAAGACGCCGGGCTCGCCCACGAAGGGCCGAAGCCCGCGCAGGGCGGTGGCGCGTGCGAGCGGGTCCGCCGAGCGGGCGAGCGCGACCAGCGCGGGCACCGCCCGTTCGCACCCCTTGCGCGCGACGCCGAGCGCGTAGAACTGCCTCGTCCACGGGTCGCTCTCGCCCCTGACCCCGGCTTCGATGCGCTCGATCGCGCCCGGTGACGTCAGACGCGCAAAGCCCGAGCCTGCAGCGACGGCGATCGATTGATGGAAGATCATCTCCTTCGCGACGGCATTCCACTCGTTCTGAACCAGTTTCAGGCGGTGCTTGGCGAGGTTGAACGTCCTCGCGTCCCCGCTGGCTCGCGCGTTCGCCCAGAAGCTCTCGGCCTCCATGTACCGCATGTCGAGGTCGTCGAGCAGTTTCGCGATCCGCGCCATGTCGACGGTCGCCTGCCGGATGACGTCTTCCAAGGGCTGGATCGACCCCGGTGCGTCGGCGGCAATCAGCAGTTTGACGCCCTCGACCCGCTCGTGGAAGTCCTTCGAGCGCGAGAGCGCTCGGCCCTTGGCGAGGTCGTCCCCCCCGGCCGCGGCGCGACGTTCCTCGACTCCGAGCGCAGGCGCAAGAACGCCGAGCGCCACGAACCAGAGTACGACACGCGCGGCGAGCCGATTCATCCGTGGATCCGATTCAACCAGGGGCCCGGATGGTAGTGGGTCGTCCGAGGAACGGCCACGGCCGGGCGTCGGGGAAACCCGTAGGAACTTCAAGTAGAGCCCCCGGTCCGGTCGATGGGGACGAGATGGTCTCCCGGTCTGCCCCCTCCCGAACGGTCCTCGCGGCGCTTCTCCTGGCGTTCGTGGCCGTGTTCGCGTTCGCCGGCTTCGCCCGGGCCGAGGAGGCGGTCATCCTCGACAACGGCGCGCTGCTGCGCGGGAGCGTCATTCGGGAGAACGATCGCGAGGTCGTGTTCCGGCTCGACGGCATCGGAAGCGATAGTCAGGTCACGATCGCGAAGTCGCGCATCGCGCAGCGATACGTCACGCGCGACCCAAACGCGTCGACCTCCTTCGCCACGACGTCGGTCCCGGCCTCGTCGTCCGAGGGAACGGTGGGGGGCACGCCGACGCTGGCGAGCTACGTCCCGTCGACGCATTCACCTCAACCCACGATCCTCGCGCCGATGCTCGCGCATTCGCCGACGCTCCCCGACGAAGAGCCCAACGCCAGCGGCGAAGACTTCTTCCAGCGCAGCGCCCGCCGCGCGATGCTCGCGTTTCCCAAGAGCGCCGGTCTGCGCGCCGCCCTCGTCGCGCTCGCGATCGCGATGCTGCTCGCGTTGGTCGAGATCGGCGGGCGCATCGTCGACATCGAGGCGCTGACGCTCGGCAAGAGCACCACGCTGGCGCTGTTGCTCGGTCTGCTGCTGACGATCGACGTGCTCGCGGCCGACACGCTGCTTCGGGCCGATCTCGCGCCCGTGCTCATCATCGCGGAACTGCTCGCGTGGGTCGGATGCGCGGCGGGCGTGCTTCGCTGCGGACTCGCGGCCGCGTTCCAGTTGCTCGCGTTCGTGCTTTTCGCGGGATCGCTCGTGGCGCTCGTGACCGGCGCCCTCCTCGTCACGGTCTGACGCGCACTCGACCGGCCGTACCGGGGGATCGATCGGCCGACGGGGCCCGCGTCCGCGGATCGCCTCGGAATCGATGAAACGGCGCACGCCCGACGTGCACTATGGGGGTGTGAGGACCGCGCCCGACCGCCCCGAACTCGCCAAGACCCTCCGGTGGACGGGTCCCCCGGACCGCGTGACCGCCGTGTTCGGCCGCTACCTCCTGACCGGCGACGAGGAGGCCCTCGACGAGGTCGTCCGCGACGCGCGTCCGCGCCTGCTCGCCGCCGCTCGGCGCATCGGAAACCCCGACGACGCCGAGGACGCGGTCCAGGCGGCGTTCCTTTCGCTCATTCGCCACCGCGGCGCTCCGTTCGACGCACCCGTGATGCCGTGGCTTTTGACGGCCGTCGTGCGCACCGCGTACCGCCGCAAGGCCGTCGCGCGGCGGGAGGCCAGGATCGCCGAACGGCTAGCGCTTTCGTCGGACGCGGGTCCCGGCGCCCCATCGATCGGGGGCGATGGCGTCGAAGGAGCCGACGTCACCCGTCTTCGCGCCGAAGTCGCGCGACTCCCCGATCGATATCGCGATCCGGTGATCCTCCATCACCTCCAGGGCCTTTCGACGGCCGAGACGGCGCGGTTGCTCGACGTTCCCGAGCCGACCGTACGCACGCGGCTGCGGCGCGCCCGACTCCTCGTCCGCACTCGTTGGAATCCCAGGACGACCGCTGCTTTCCTTGCGCTGCCGTGGCTCTTGGCCGACCTCGGCCGCGTCGGCGCGACGCCCTCGACGACGGCGACATCCCTCGTTACCGGAGGTCTCATGACCGTATCCACCGCACTTCCCGTGGCCATCGTCGTCGCGCTCGGCGTCGGGGCGCTGCTCGGACGCACGCTGCTCGCGCCGAACGCTCCGGAGGCCGACACGTCGATGGCGGCCACGGCCTCGACCGCGCGCATCGCGGAACTCGAATCGAAGATCAAGAGCCTCGAGAAGCAGGTGGGTGACGCCAACCAACTCGCCGCCCAGCCCAAACCGATCGCCGTTCCGACGACGTCGGGTACGGCGGCGCGCGCAACGCCGCCCGAGCCCGCGACCGCTCCGAGCCCCGACAAGCCGGTGCCCGTCGAGGCGCGACAGTCGGCCGCCATCGCGATTCCCGGGTTCGACAAGGCACTCGACACGGTCGATTGGGCCGAAGTGGGGAAGAACCTCCACGCGATGCCGCCTGCGCTCACGAAGTTCGTCGCCGAGTGGGTCAAGACGGGCAAGGTCCCGATCGAATTGGCGGGGAAAGTCCAGAGTTACAACGGACCGCTCGTGACGGCGGCCGGTGCGCTCTCGACGGCGCTCAAGATCGACAATCCGAACGTCGCGTTCACGCATCCCGCATTCCAGGCCAACGCGATCGCGGCCGCGCTCGAAGTCGCGGGCCATCCGCTCGACGACGCGCAGAAGGCCGCGATCGCGAAGCTGGTCACGCAGGCGATCGACGACGAGGCGGGTCGTGCAGCGAACTACGACGAGCGCACGCTCGAGGTGAGCAAGTTGATCGACCGCGCCGACGTGCGGGACCGCTTCTTCGACGGCGTGCGAGCGCTCCTCTCGGCCTCCCAACTCCCGGTGCTCGGCAGCGAGGAGTGGCGCGGTCGCGTGATCTCCGACCTCTACAGCTCCGGTCTCATCTGGCAGACGGTCGCGCAGGGAATTCCCACGACCGACCGCGAGGCGATGGTCGCGAAGTTCGCTCCGATCTACGCCGGGCAGTTCGAGATCCCGGCGGCGTCGGCCGTCGAGTTCACGGCGCTGGTTTCGGAGTGGGCGCGCGAAATCCCGGACGACTTCTTCAAGCGCGAGCCCGATCCGCGCGATGCCGTGGGTGCCGTGCCCGTGTCGCTCGTGATCGACTTCGCCCGGCGGCAGGCGACGCTCGAAACGCGCACGATCGAGCGGATGAAACTCGATGACGCGGCGATCCAGAAGGTCCGAAGCGTCGGATTCGTCATCTTCCCGATTCGCGTCGCGGCGAAGGCCGACGGCCCGAAGTAGATTCGCCTCGCGCCGCGCACCGGCGCCTACAATCGGTTCGATGGACGACCTCGTCCGCTACGGCCCTTGGGTGCTATCTCTGGTCGCGCTCCTCCTCGCGTGGAGCGCGTCCTTGGCGGCGTCTCGTGCGCGCGCGTCGGCCGACGCGCACGAGCGCGCGTTCGTCGCCGCGCCCCCGGAGACTCCCGCGACGCCCGCCGCCGACGCGTGCGCACCCGCCCGCCCGACGGGCTTCGAGGAGCGCCTCGGTGCCCTCGAAGTGCGCATCGCGACGCTCGCCGATCGCGTCGCCTTCGTCGCGCGACCCGATCCCGACGACGTGACACCGATGCGCCCCCCGGTTCCGTCGACCGTCGAACCCGTCACCGCCCCCCGCGCCGGGTGGCGGATGTTCCCGTAGCCGTCGCCGCCCGCCGTGTCATCCGTCGATCTCGCCGCCCTCGTGTTTCTCGGGTTGTTCCTGCTCTGGGGGGCATTTCACGGCGCGTTGCGTCAGATGCTCGGACTGCTGGTGCTCGTCGCCGCGTTCCCGATCGCGTCGTCGACGTACGAGCACTTGGAGACCGCGGTTTCCAAGGTCGCGACGCTCTCGCCCGAGGGCGCCGCCTGCGCCGCGTGGTCGACCGCGTGGTTCGGCGTCGTGGTCGTCGGAGGCGTCATGCTCCACCTTCTCAAGCCCGCGCTCGAGCGGGCGCGGCTTTCGAGTCGGTGGGACTCCCTCTTCGGCGGTACGGTCGGGCTCGCCAAGGGCGCGCTCCTGCTGGGGTTGATCGTTCACGGGGTGCTCGCGTGGCAGTCCGACGGGGCCGCGCCGGCCATCGTGCACACGCTGCGGTCGAGCCGGTCCGCCGACGCCGCGGCGCGCCTCGAGCGCGGGGTCGCTCCGGCCCTGCGCCTCCCGTTCCCGGTCGAAGTTCGCGTCGCACGGGTTCACCGGCACATCGAGGCCGAGCAGCGGCCGTAGTTCGGCGCGGAGAGGATTCGCGTCGGACACGGGTCCCGTCCGACGTCCAAGCCGTCACGCGTTCGCGGCCCGTCGTTTCGCGTACGGTGATGTCGTGAATCGCACGCCCCTTTTCGTCGGCGGCCTCTTCCTCTCCATCGTCGGCGCGGGGGCGATCTGGTTGGGCCCGATGCTGACCCGGCGCCCGCTTCGGACGACGGTCCCGCCCGTCGATCGTGTGGTGCCGAAAGTACGCCCGAGTCCGAAGCGACCCGTGGCGACCGATCGGGCGAAGGGACCGTCTTCCGAGGATCGCGTGCCGGTCTGGCAGCGTCCGCGTTTCGTCGTGATCACACCCGATGGAGCGCCGTTCGATTCCGACGACCTGCTCTTTGGGATCGAAACCGACGTCCGGGGAATTCCGAGGTGGATCGGAGCGAGGGGCTTTGGCTGGACGCGAGTTCCGCCGACGGACCCGGACGGCGTCGTGCGGGTCAGATTGCCGGCCGCCGCGCCCGAACTCCTCGTGACCGTCCGAGAAGCCGACGGGCGACCGGCCGTCCGCATCCCCATCGACTACGTCTTCGACGGCCCCGATTGGGCGACGACCGATTCCGACGGCCGTGCCCGGATCGATTCGATGCCCGCGGGCGTGTTGCGGATCAACGTCGGAGGGGACGTCCGTTCCGCATCGCCCGTGCGGGTCCGCATGGGGGTCGATCGCACGGTGACGGCCATCGTCGAACCCGGCTGGACCATCACGGTACGCGTGCTCGACGAGTCGGGCTCGCCCCTGTCCGGTGCCACCGTCGCGGGATATGGCTTCGACGGACCGCGCACCGCGGCGCCGGTCGTCAAGCGCGAGGACGTTCCGATCCGTTCCGGAACCGACGGCCGTGCGGCGTTCGTGACGCGAATCGACGAGCGGTTGGCGATCGTCGTGTCGGCGAGCGGATACACGACGACGACGGTCCGCGCCCCGTTGGCCGATCCCCGTGGCTCATTGAACACCGGGATGACCATTCGTCTCGCGACGGGGGGCGCCTCGATCGAGGGACTGCTCGGCTGGCCGGAGGCGGATCGGCGTCGGCCCGAACTGACCTGCGAGCCCGCGGTGCTGGCGCTGATTCGCGAGTGGCTGGGTGTGGAGGATGCGCTGGCTGCCTCCGTTCACCGACTCGAGCGGCAGACACCCGAACCGGAGAGCGATACGGAGTTTGCATTTCGCAGACTCGAATCGGCGATCCCCTGGCGGCTGCTGGTTCGTGGCCCGGCCGTGGCGGAGGACCACGTACTCGACCTGAACGACTCATCTTCACGGGCGCTCCGGCTGCGGCCGGAGCCGACGCGTCCGGATGCGCGTTCGGTGCCGGTTTCAGCGCCCGATGCCGCCACGACGTCGTTGCGCGGACGCGTGACCGACGTCAAAGGCATGCCTCTTCGCGGGATCACCGTCAGCGCGGAGGGCCCGCGCGCGGTGACCGACGCCGACGGGCAGTTCGTCGTGCCGGGTGTGCCGAAGGGTCGCACGCTCGACGTCGTTTACGGCTGGCTCGACGGCGCCGACTGCGGATCGGCGGTCCCGTCCGAATTCGCGCCATGGTTCTCGGTTCGCGTCGCGGCGTCGGACGAACTGCTCGCGTTGACGTTGCCTCGCGCGGCGGCAGTCCGCTGTCGATTGACGGACGGGTTGACGGGAAAACCATTGTCGTGGGCGCGCGTCCTGATCCTCGATGGCGACGACAACGTGCGCTTCGACGCGCCCGTCGCGACCTACGACGGACACATCTCGCTCGAGAGCCTCGTGCCGGGGACGGCCGGTTCACTCTTCGCGTTCGCCCCGGGCCTGCGCCGCGAAATCCCGCTGGCGTTGCGCGCGGGAGAGGTCGTCGATGCGGGGGAAGTCGGCCTCGCGCGCGGCGGGCGCGTCTCGGGCACGGTGAATGACAAGGCCGGAACTCCGATCGCGGGCGCCGCGGTCGCCGTGATGGAAGACGGTCGGTTGGAGCGGGGGGGGCGATCGATCGTGTACGGACGCGATCTGGTGTTGCGCCGGACGCTGACCGACGCGAAGGGCGCCTTCGTGCTCGAAGGACTCGACACGTCGCGACCCGCGGCGATCGGGATCGCCGCCGACGCTCTTGCCCCGGGTGCCCGACGGGTGCTCTGGACCGAGGGTGAGGATGCAGCGTTGAACGTGACCCTGATCCCGGGCGGCAGCGTCCGCCTCCAACTTTTCGATCCGGCCGGCGGGCGCGTATCGGGGGCGTTCGTCGATCTCGAAGATGCGCGGACCGGCGTGCGCACGTCCGATCTCCTGCGTCGCGCGGCGCTCGGGTCGTTCGTGGCCGCATCCGACGACGTGCGACGCGCGACTCGGGCGTTCCTGCTCGAGGACCCGAAGACACCGGGCGTCTATCGGCTCGGACCCGTCGAGGCGGGGCCCTACGACGTCGTCGTGTCCTGCCCCGGATTCCAGACGAAGCGGGCCAAGTTCAGCGTGCCCGACCCGCGGCGGTCGATTCCGGCCGAGGCGCTCGAGTGGCGGCTCGATTTGACGCACAGCACGGACGGCAAGTGATTCGTCGATCCGGCGCGTAGAATGCGTCCGGCCGCATCGGTCGCGTTCGATCGAGCGCCATCGAGGCAGGCCGAGGAGTCGCGGATGCCCACGTACACCTACGACGAGCGCGTTCAGGTCGTCAAGTCGATGGAGACCACGAACGCCGCGAAGTGCCCGCGCTGCAGCGCCTCCGTCGAGCAGCACCGCCTCCAGTCGACGCAGGACAAACTCCTGAAGCGGCCGGGGAAGCCGCTCTATCGCTGCTCGAATCCGAAGTGCCTGCTCGAGTGCACGCCGATTTCGTACATGACGATCGCGCCCACCCACACGCCCACGCCGCCGAAGCCGCCCGCCACCGGCACCGACCGGTAGCGGGCGCGGCACGGAGTTTCGGGGCGAGTCCGGTGCGCGTCAGCGCGCGCGGCGAACGAGCGGGGGCGAATCACCGGGGTCCTCGGTGCCTTCGCCGTTGTGCGTCGCGGTCGGCGGGGGCTTGTCGTCGTTCCACTTGGGCTTGCGCCCGCCTTCCGATTTTCGCGCCTCGCGCGCGCGCTCCGACTCGATGTTCTTCAGCATCGTCGACGTGACGTCGCCGGTCGGGTACTTCCCGTCCATGCAGGCCATGCAGAACGCGTGGATCTTGCGCGTGGGGCCCTTGACCGCCTTGACCATCTTCGGGATGGTCATGTAGATCAACTTGTCGGCGCCGATCGACTGCGCGATGCGCTCCGGCGTCTTCAGCCGTTTCGCGATGAACTCGTCGCGCGTCTGCATGTCGACGCCGTAGACGCAGGGATGCTGGATCGGGGGGGCCGACACGGCGAGATAGACCGCGGTCGCGCCGGCGTCACGCACCATCCGGATGACCTCGCGCGTGGTGGTGCCCCGGACGATCGAATCGTCGACGAGCAGCACCTTCTTGCCCTCGATCTCGAGCGGAAGCGGCGTCAGCTTCGCGCGGACGTTCTTCACCCGGTTCGCCTGACCGGGCATGATGAACGTGCGGCCGACGTAGCGGTTCTTGAGCAGCCCTTCGCGGTATTTGACGCCCATCACACGCGCGCACTCGAGCGCCGCCGCGCGCGCGGAGTCGGGGACGGGAACGACGACGTCGGGTTCCAATTCCTGATCGCGCACGAGGTGCGCGAGCGACTCGCCCAAGCGCAGTCGCGCCTTGTAGACCGAGACGTCGTCGATCACGCTGTCGGGGCGCGCGAAGTAGATGTATTCGAAGACGCACGGGCGATGGCCCTCGGCGCCCTTGCCGTCGATCACCTTCCTGTGGAGCCGACCGTCGACGCCGACGACGATCGCTTCGCCCGGCGCCAGGTCTCCGACGGTTTCGTAGCCGAGCACCTGGAGGACGGCGCTCTCGCTCGCGACGCACCAGCCCGTGCCCTTCTCCTCGGTGCGCTTGCCCAGGATGGCCGGCTTGATGCCGTAGGGGTCGCGGAACGCGACGAGCCCGTGGCCGCCCACGATGGCGGCGGCGCTGTACGAACCCTTGACGCGCTTGAACACCTCGGCGAGCGCCATGAACGCTCGCGGGGCGAACGACGAACCCTTCGCGCGCGTGAGCGCGGAGGCGAAGACGTTCAGGATCACCTCGACGTCGCAGTTGGTGCCGAGGCGGCGCTGGTCGCTCTCCCCCAGATCCTTGCGCAGTTCCATGTAGTTCGTGACGTTCCCGTTGTGGGACATCGCGATGCCGTAGGGCGAGTTCGTATAGAGCGGTTGGGCGTCGTCGGCCGTGCCGCTGCCGACGGTCGGGTAGCGGGTGTGCCCCACGGCCCAACCGCCCGGGAGCCGGGCGAGGCGTCGTTCGTCGAAGCACTCCTTGACGAGCCCGACGCCGCGTTCGATGTGGAACGTCTCGCCGTCGAAGGTCGCGATGCCCGCCGCGTCTTGTCCACGATGCTGGAGCACCAGGAGCCCGTCCGCCATCTCAGAGGCGACTTCGCCGCTGGTTCCGTACATGCCGATGAATCCGCACATGGGTGGAAAAGAGATCTCCGGGGGGAAACGCGGCGCGCCGACGGGGGGGCGACCCCGCGGGGAGCGAGAGTGTACGGGAGGGGTGCCCCGTCCGGCGAAGATCGACGCCAGGGGCCCGCGCGAGCCCGAAATCGCCTTCTCGCGGCCATCACCGCCGAACGGGGTCCGACCCCGATCGGCGGTGATGGCGAGGGTCAGGCGGTGGGACCCTCGAGGATCGTCACGCCGATCTCGGTCGCACCCTCGGCGGCGGGAACGGTGTCGAGCGCGAGGACTCGGCCCGCCGAGCGCACGTCGGCCTCGACCGACGCGAACGTCGCGACGTCCGCGGTCGGCAGCGCCAGGCGCACGCGACCGAGCGGCTTCCCGGGGGACACCTTGTTCTCCGATCGCCACCGGCGAACGCCGGACAGCGCGCGCACGGCGACATCCCACGCGACGAGCGCCGGGTCGGCGGCATCGGGTCGCGCGAGCGACGGCCACTCGCATCGGGTGATCGATGCGTGGCCGTCCGCGGACCGAAACCCGGCCTGATAGACGGATTCAACCACGTGGGGGACGAACGGCGCGAAGAGGCGCAGCACGGTCGACAAGGCTTCGTGCGCCGTCGCTTGCGCGGACGTACGCACCGCCGCCCTCTCGGGCGACGTGTCGTAGAGCCGGTCCTTCGACATTTCGAGCCAGTTGTCGCAGAGGTCGTTCCAGAAGAATTCCTCGGCCCGCTTCTTGGCGAGGCCGAACTCGTAGGCGTCGAGCATTTCGGTCACGTCGGCGACGGTCGCCGCGAGGCGCAGGCGCACGCCGGTGTCGACCGCGCGTTCGGGCGCCGATTCGGGCGCCGGGAACGCCGTCGGATCGAACCCCGCGAGGTGGCCGAGCACCAGTTTCGACGCGTTCCACAACTTCATCGCGAGACGACGGCCCGATGAGAGATCCTCTTCGTTGAACGGATAGTCGGTGCCCACGCGCCCCGAGAGCGCCCAATAGCGCACGGCGTCCACGCCATGCTTCTCGAGCAACGTCTTCGGGTCGGTCGGATTGTTGCCCTTCGACTTCGAGATCTTCTCGCGGTTGGGGTCGAGTACGAGCCCCGACACCATGGCGACGGCCCACGGAAGGTCGCGATGGTGCACGTACGACTTGACGATCGTGTAGAAGGCCCACGTCCGGATGATCTCGTGGGCCTGCGGCCGCATGGACATCGGGAGCGGAGTTCGGGCCGAACCCGGCCCGTCGCCCCAGCGCCCGTTGATCTGCGGCGTCTCCGACGACGTCGCCCACGTGTCCATCACGTCGCGCTCGGCCCGGAACGCGGTTCCTCCGCACGAGTCGCAGGAACCGATGGGCGTCGCGGCCGTCGGATCGATCGGAAGATCTTCGTCGCGGGCCAGCTTGACGTTTCCGCACGTCTCGCAGTGCCAGAACGGGAACGGCACGCCGTAGTAGCGCTGGCGCGAGATGCACCAGTCCCATTCCAGGTTCTCGACCCAGTTGCGGAAGCGCTTCCCCATGTACTCGGGGAGCCAGCGCACTTTGTCGCCCTGCGCGATCAACTCGGCCTTCTTGTCGAGCACGCGCACGAAGACCTGCTTGGTCGGCATGAACTGGATGTCGGTCTTGCAGCGCTCGTGGACGGCCACAGGGTGGACGACGTCCTTCTGCGCAGTCACGTGTCCGGCCGCGGCGAGCCGTCCGAGGATCAGCTTCCTCGCCTTGTTGACGAACACGCCCTGCTCGGGCCCGGCGATCTCGGTCATGTTGCCGTTGGGGCCGACCGCGGTCCGCAGCTCGAGCTTGTGTGTCTTGAACCACTCCACGTCGGTCTTGTCGCCGAACGTGCAGCACATGACCATGCCCGTGCCCTTTTCCGGGTCGACCTTGTCGTCGGAGAGGATCGGGACCGCGCGTCCGTCCTGCAGCGGCACGATCGCCCGGCGCCCCGCGAGTTCCTTCGCCCGCGGATGGGACGGATGGAAAAAGACCGCGGCGCATGCGGGCAGGAGCTCGGGTCGCGTGGTCGCGATCTCGAGCGAGCCGCCGCCGCCCGAGCCGATCTCCAGGTCGAACCGGAGCGTCGTGAACTGCGAGCCCTTGTCGGCGAACTCGAGGTCGGCCTGCGCGAGCGCCGTGCCGCACTGGGTGCACCAGAGCGTGGGGGCGTCCTTCAGGTACGCCTCTCCCTTCTTCCAGAGGTCCAGGAATCCGCGCTGCGAGATGCGCACGCAGCGCGCGTCGATCGTGCTGTACGAGAGCGACCAGTCGGCCGAGATGCCGAGCGAACGCATGAACGCCTCGTACTCCTGCTCGTACTTCTTCGACGTGCCGAGGCAGAGCGCCACGAACTCCGGTCGCGGCATGTCCTTGCCCTTGACTCCGTGCTCCTGCTCGGCCAGCCGCTCGGTCGGAAGCCCGTTGCCGTCGAAGCCCATCGGATAGAAGACGTTGAACCCCGCCATCCGCTTGTAGCGGACGATCGCTTCGGCCTGGGTGTACGAGAACACGTGCCCGATGTGGAGCTTTCCCGAAACGGTCGGGGGCGGGGTGTCGACCGAATAGACGGGCGCCGTCGAGGCTGGATCGAACGCATGGCAGCGCTCGCGTTCCCAATGGGCCTGCGCGGCACGCTCGACGGCGGCCGCGTCGTAGGGGTCGCGCAGCGGCGAAGGAAAGGCGGGAGGCGGGATTTCGGACATGGCGACGAGAGACTACGCGGGCGCCCGGCTCCCCCCAAGGGAGCGGGCCCGCGAGGGACTACCTCTTCGACCCGCCGAGCTCGATCGGCTTGTTCTTCGCCTTCAACCGGGCGCGGATTTTCTCGAGGCCCATGCGGTCTTCCACGCGCTGCGCGTAGCTCTCGACCGTGTCGTCGTCGCGATGCTCGACGTCGAGGATCTCGCCGAGCTCCTTCAAGAGTTCCTCGTCGTCGTCCACGTGGTAGCGGTAGCGCACCACGAGGTACGAGAGGATCTCGACGAAGCTCTTCTTCGCCACGAACTTGCACACGTAGTGGATGACGATCGTCAGGAGGACCATCGCGCCGATCGCGAGGACCACGTACTCGGCGATGTGCCGGTACGCCTCGCGCGGCCCCTTCTGATCGAGGGACCGGCGCAACAGGATGTAGAGGTGGAAGACGACGCCCAGGAACACGAGCGCGAAGCCGAAGACCGCCTCGATCCGCTGGTTGAAGTGGTTGCGGAACGCCTTCAACTTGTCGACCGGGAGCCCCAGGAGCTCCTTCATCGCCCACTTCTGCCCCTTGGTGATGATCGCCTTCGCGAGGAAGAACGTCCCCACGAGGATCAGGCACCAGGCGAGCACTTCGCGGGAGAGGTACTGCACGATGGCGAATTCTTACACGGGGAGCGCCGCCGATGCCCCCCCCGAAGCACCCCGAGCCCCGACCCGCTCCGGACGGTACGCTCCACTCCGTGGCGACGACGCTCGATCAGGAACTCACCCGCCTCGCCCGCGCGGCCGGACTCGCCGTCGCCGCACGTCGGGCGCGCCTCTTCGTGCTCGGCGGCCTCGTCCTGCTCACGCTGATCGTGCTCGCCCATCGCCTCGTCGGCGACGTGCCGCTGGTCGATCGGGTCGAGGGCCGTCCGATCTACGCGCTCGGGGCCGTCATCGGCGCGGGCCTCCTCGCGTGGGCGCTGGGGCGCGCGGCCGGCCTCTTCGCGCGGCCGCCCCGCCGCGAACTGGCGAGACGACTCGACGACGAACTCTCGCTGGCCGACGTCGCCGACGCCGCGCTGTCCGCCGGTAGACCGGTGAACGCCGGCACCGGAGTCTCCGAGTCGGACGCGAGTCCCGTCGCCCAATCGGTCGCGCGCCGCGCCGCCGCCCAGCTCGGCGCCGTCGACACGAAGCGCTTTGGCAAGGTGACGGGACCGGGACGACGAATTCCGATTCTCCTCCTCGCGATCACGCTGTTCCTGCTGCTCGCGCCCGGCGTGCTCGGGCTCGGCGGCTCGTCCGGGCCGGGTGCGGGGCAGGAGGCGGGCATCGGACGCAAGGACGAGCCCGAAGAGCCGAGGAAGGGCGACGCCCTGACACCCGAGGAGGCCGATCGCTGGCTCGTACAGCACGCGAAGTTGATCCTCGACGTCCCCGATCCGAAGAAGCCGCTCGAATGGAAGGTGAGGCTGTCGACCGACGTCGCCCCGCCGGCGGCGCTCGATGGCACGCTCGCCGCGATCGTCGATCAGAAGGCGCCGACGCCGACGGGACAGTCGATCGGCGCGTCGATCGGCATCGCGGCCAACGTGGTACGCGACTTCGACGTCGAGAAGGTGAAGGCGGTCGATGCGCAGCTGACGCCGGGCAAGCATCTCGTCGCCCTCCAATGGACGCCGAGCACGTTGCCCTTCCGAGCGTCGCTGCTCTCCAACGAAGTCGAGATCGACGTCCCGCCGCCCCAGCCGTCCCCGAGCGCCTCGAATCCCGACGAACAGAAGGACCCGCAGCCGAACCCGATTCCGCCGGAACCGCCTCCCCCGCTGCCTCCTCCTCCCCCGCCGCCCCCTCCTCCTCAACCCGAGCCGCATCCGCCCGGCGACGGCACGCCGGTCCCACAGCCGCCCGAGGTGGTGTTCCACGACGAGGTCGTCGAGCCGCTCGCGAAAGACGGGGAACGAGTCAAGAAGGACAAAGCCGTCGTCGCGGTCAAGGACCCGGAGGCGGGCAACGCGCCGCCGCGACTGGTTCCCGTGGACGAGGTGTTGGCCGACGTGCCGCGCGTGGTCGAGCGGGCCGTGGCGCAGGAGCGCGTCTCGCCGTCGGACCGGGGATTTCTCGTCCGGTACCTCGAGGCGCTGCGCAAGGCGTCGGGGGGCAGGTAGCCGTGGCCGCGCCGTCCTCACCCGCCCTGTTCTCTCCGGCGGATCGCGCCCGACTCGATCGCCTGGCGTTGCGCACGCGACGCACGATGCGGGGCGAGGCGGTGGGGGAGCGGCGCTCGCGGCGCATCGGGGCGGGGGGCGAGTTCGCCGACCACCGTACCTACGCCCCCGGCGACGACCTGCGGTACGTCGACTGGAACGTCTATTTCCGCCACGGGGAACTGGTCGTCAAGCGCTTCGAAGCCGTGGAAACGGTGGACGTGCTGCTGCTCGTCGACCGCAGCCCGAGCATGGAGGGCGAGAAAGCGCTGGCCGCGCGCCGGCTCGCCGGTGCGATCGCGCACGTGGCGCTTCGGCGTCGCGATTCGGTGGCGGCGGGCTGGCTGCCTTCGATCGCCGATCGGCCGCGGGTCGATCTCCTGCGGACGCCCAAGCGCTTGGAATCGCTGCTCGACGATCTCGCGTCGGCGCCTCATGGCGGAACCACCCACCACGCACAGGACGTCGAGCGAGGCATCGCGGCCGTCAAGCGTCGAGGCCCCGCATTCCTGATCTCCGACTTCTTCGACCCGGCGGGGGCCACGGCGGGTTTGTCGAGGCTCGTTCACCACGGCTTCGAAGTGACCGCGATCCACGTGGTCGACGCCCGCGACGCGCAGTTGCCCATCGGCGAGGCGGTGCGTGCGGTCGATCGCGAGACGGGCGAGACGGTCGACGTCGACGTGACCCCCGCGCTTGCCGAGGCCGTTCATGCGGCCTGGCGACGGCGCGTCGAGCGCATGCGCGCCTGGTGCGGCGCGCACGAGGTGGCGTACGTGCGCCTCGATGCGGACCGGTCGCTCTGGGACGCGGTCCAGGATCTCTGGCGCTCCGGAGTGCTCGGCGACCGGTGATGGTCGACGTCGTCTTCGCCCACCCTGAAGCGCTCTACGGCGCGGCATTGGCGCTGCCGATCGCCGTGTTCCATCTCTATCGCAAGCGACGCCTGCGCCTGCTCGTCGCGTTCGCGCCGCTGCTGCGCGAGGCGTCGGCACCCATGCGGTCCCACGGCGGGTTCGCGCGCGTCTTTGAATGGTTGCGCCTCGTGCTCCGGTTGGCGGCGCTCGGGGCGCTCGTGCTCGCGGCGGCGGGTGTGAGGCCGGCGGGCGAGAAGCCCGCGGTCGTGCGCGATCTCGTCGTCGTGCTCGATGGCGACGTCACGCAGCGCACCAACGAGGGAGATCCGGGCGGCACGTTGATCGAGGAGCGCTTCGACCGATCGATCGCGCTTGCGAAGGCGCACGTGCGAGCGCATGGCGAAGGCAACGTCGCGTTGGTCTTCGCGGGCCTCGTGCCCCGGACCGTCGTCGCGCCCACGATCGATCGGGCGGCCGTCGCCGACGCGTTCGATCGATTGGAGCCCGAGGCGGGGGACGCCGACCTCGCGGGCGCGATCGCCGTCGCGCGCACGATGGCGACGCCCCTTCGAGACGTCCGCATCGTGGTCGTCACGGCGCGGGCGCCGGCGGCCGACATCGGCGGTATCGAGATCGCAACCGCCGGGACCGCGTTTGAAAATCTGGGCTTCGTCGATCAGGCCGCGTCGGCGCTCGAGGGCGAAGGAAAGACCCGCGCGCGATTCGTCGTGCGCAACTTCGGCGCCGAGGCGAGGAGCGTAAACGTTCGACTCGCGTGGCACGGCGAAGAGAAGGCGCTCGACGAACGGATCGTCGAGATCGGTCCGGCGGCGGAGTCGGACGTCGTGATCGACGTGCGGCCGCCGAAGGGCGGTGGCGTACTCCAAGCGCGGGTTTCGGGCCCGGGCAACGCGCGCGATGCGTTCGCGGGTGACGACGTGGCGGCGATGGCGCTGACGCCGCCCGCGCGGCCGTCGGTGCTGGTCGTTCATCGCGGCGAGCCGCGTCCCTTCGTGCGCGCGCTCCTGACGGCGCTCGGCGACGCCGTCGATCGCGAGGCGAGCGGGTTCGTCGAGGCCTCGAAACTCCCGTCGGCGATGCCGCGGGATCTCGTCATTTATGACGGCACCGGGCGCGCGGCGGGCTGGCCGCAATCGGCCGCCATCTACCTGGCGCCGTTCCCGACCGACGGATCGTTGCCGTTTCGACTCGGGCGCACGTTGACCGAGCCGATCGTCTGGCGCGCGGCGGCCGACCATCCGCTGCTCCGCGGCGTCGATCTCTCGACGGTCTACGTCGCGACGGCGACGACGATCGAGGGAAACGGCGTCCTTTCCCTCGCGTCGGTCGAGGGCGAGGCCGTGCTGGCCGAAGGGGGAGAGGCCGGTCAACGCTTCGTGGCGCTCGGCCTCGATTCGGAAGGCAGCGATCTCCCGGTGCGCGCGGCTCTGCCGATCCTGCTCAAGAACGCGATCCGGCGCCTGTCGGTCGTCCCCGCGACGCCGCTCGCGCCGTTCGTCCGAGCCGGGTCGGCGATCGGCGCCCGCGCCGCGATCGGCGGTCCGTGGCAACTCGAGTTCTTTCCGTTGGTCGCGTATCCGATCCCGTTGCGAAACTTCGCGCCTCGCTCCGAGACATCGGTGGCCGGGTCGTACTTCGCTCCGCTCGTGCACGTGGGGCCGATGACCGTCGAGACGCTCGCGCCGGGAATGCCCGGCCCCGCGGCGCCTCCTGGCGGACCCTTCATCGTGACGCTGCGCGATCCCGTAAGCCGCGAACCGCGCGCATCGACGCGCACCGTGTCGGTCGATCTCGATCGTCGGCGAGTCATTCGCCCGGTCCGACCGGAGTCCCCCCTCCCCTCGCCCCTTCCCCCTCGCCCCGAGAACCGGGGTTCCCTGTGGATTCGATCGCTGCTCGCGCTGGCGGCGGGTCTGCTCCTACTCGACGCCATGCTCGGCGCGCGCACGCGCCGACGCGTGGCGCGGCCGCTCGCGACGCCGTGACCCGTGCTGGCGAGGCGTTCGGGCGCGAATAGCATCGCCCCCCCCTCGATCCGTACGGAGAAGTCATGCGCATGCTCGCCTCGTCGGTCTCGGTGATCGCCCTCTCCCTTTCGATTGCATCGGTCGCCCGCTCCGAAGACGCCCCCGTGTCGCCCGCGGCCCGCGGGTTGGCCGTGCTTGCGTCGCTGCCCGCGCCCAGCGAGAAGGGCGCGTTCAAGTTCGAATGCAACCTCTACTCCGGCGGCATGGTGGTCGGCCAGGCGACGTTCGAGGCGAAGGTCGGGGTCGTCGACAAGTCGCCGGTCTGGCTGGTCGAGGAGAGCCTTCGTGCCGACGCGGGCGGGGGCCGTCAGGTGATCCAATCGAAGGCTGCAACGCTGGGCGCGGACCTTCGGCTGCTTCGGCTCGAAGCGACGGACGCGCAGGGTGACGCCAAGAAGTCGACGACGGCGATCCGCACCGAGACGGGATTCAACCTCACGAAGGTCGGCCCCGACGGCACGGCGGAGTCGAAGCTCGAGGCGGACGCGCACACGATCGGCACGATGACGGCCGTGCTCGTGTTCCTCCGGCATTGTCCCGCCGAAGCGGCGTCGTACGAGTTGCGCGCGTTCAGCGCCGACTCCGGCGTCGTCGAGGGCGGCACGCTCGACGTCAAGGGACTCGGCAAGTACACGGAGGGCCGCGTGTCGGTCGATGCCTTCGTCACGCACGCGGTGCTCGGAGAACGCGTGATGGACGTCTATCTCGACCCGACGAACCGGGAGTTCCTGGCGATTCGCAGTTCGGCAGGGCTTTCCGCCGTCAAGGCCGGGCTCCTCGACATGGACACGTCCGCGCCCACGGCGTCGGCCGTCGAGGCCGGCTCGCGCTTCGCGCTCGCGATCCTGACCAGCGACGAGGCGTTGCTTTCGAGCGCCATCCACTGGCCGAGTCTGTGGTCCGTCGCCAAGGCGATCGAGGGGTACACGGACGACGAGGCGGCGTACAAGGTGAAGGCCATGTCGGAACTCAAGCCGACGTTCAAGACGCTCGGTCGGACGCAGGCGTCCGCGCTCGTCGCGAAGGCCGCTTCGGGTGCGAAGGAGGACGTCGCGGGCGAGGCGACCATCGTGACGTTCGGCGCGCCGATGGTCGGGTTCGTCTACACGGCGAAGGCGATCGACGACGTCTGGTACATCGTCAAACTCTCGAAATGACGCGAGTCGATCCGCGACGCCGATCGGCGCCTCGGCTCGAGTTTCGCTCGCCGCCGGCCCTCGGCGGAACGGAGGCCTCCTCCTCCCGACCCGCCGCCTCCACCCGAAGGAAAGTTGCACGACCCCTCGCCGGGACGTACCGTCTGCCCCTTCACGTTTCCCGAGCGAGAGCCCGTCGGTCTCGCGTCCTCCGGCGGGCCCGATCGGCCCCTCTTTTTTTTTTGCGGTGTACGGGGCCCTGACGCCGTTCCGGCAAGAGGGGGCCTTCCCGCGAAGGGAAGAGAGCATGAAGGACCGCATCCTCGGCGAGGCCCTCACGTTTGACGACGTGCTGCTGGTCCCGCGCCCGAGTTCCGTGATTCCCTCCAACGTGGACGTGCGATCGCGGGCGTCGCGCCGCGTGGCGTTGAACGTGCCCATCCTCTCGGCGGCGATGGACACCGTCACCGAGAGCGCGCTCGCGATCGCGCTGGCCCAGCAGGGCGGACTCGGGATCATCCACAAGAACCTCTCCGTCGACGCCCAGTGTCGGGAGGTCTACCTCGTCAAGCGCAGCGTCAACGGCGTCATCACCGACCCGATCACGCTGCCGCCCGACGCGCCCATCGAGAAGGCGCGGGAGTTGATGGAGGAGCAGCGGATCTCGGGCATCCCGATCGTCCTGGGTGACAAGGTCGTCGGCATCCTGACGAGCCGCGACCTGAAGTTCGTCGAGAACAGCAAGACGGTGCGCGAGGTCATGACCACGCAGATCGTGACCGCGCCGCCCGGCACCAACCTCGAGAAGGCGCGCGATCTGCTTCACCGGGCGAAGGTCGAGAAACTCCTGCTGGTCAACGCCGAGGGGAAACTCGCCGGATTGATCACGATCAAGGACATCGACATGCTCGCGCGCTTTCCCGCGAGCAACCTCGATCCCGAGGGGCGCCTGCGGGTGGGTGCCGCCGTCGGCGTCGCCGACGATCTGCGCGTCGCCGCGCTCGCCCGCGCCCGGGTCGATCTCGTGGTCGTGGACACCGCGCACGGCCATTCGGACAACGTGCTCCGCGCGGTCGAGCGCTACAAGAAGGCCTACCCGGGCGTCGACATCGTGGCGGGCAACATCGTGACAGCCGAAGCGGCGCGCGACCTGATCAACGCGGGAGCCGACGCCGTGAAGGTGGGCGTCGGGCCGGGCTCGATCTGCACGACGCGGATCGTGGCCGGCGTCGGCGTGCCGCAGTTGACCGCGATCGGCGACGTGGCGGCCGAGGCTTCGAAGCACGGCGTGCCGGTCATCGCCGACGGCGGCATCCGGTACTCAGGCGACATCGTCAAGGCGCTCGCCGCCGGTGCGCAGTCGGTCATGCTGGGGTCGCTCTTTGCGGGCACGGAAGAGAGCCCGGGCGAAGTCCTCTACTTCCAGGGCCGGCAGTTCAAGGCCGTGCGCGGCATGGGCAGTCTCGGCGCGATGGCGGAGGGCAGCGCCGATCGCTACGCGCAGGGCGACGTCAAGGTCCGCGACAAGTTCGTGCCCGAGGGCGTCGAGGGCCGGGTGCCGTTCAAGGGGCGACTCTCCGAGTACGTCTATCAATTGGTGGGGGGGCTGCGCAGCGGCATGGGCTATTGCGGTTGCTCGACGATTCCCGAACTCAACACGAAGACGCGCTTCGTGCGCGTGACGACGGCGGGGGTGCACGAGTCGCACCCGCACGACATCCAGATCACGAAGGAAGCGCCCAACTACCGCGTGGAGCAGGCGTGAGTGCCGGCGTGCCGTCGGCGTCGGCCGGGACCCGACCCGCCTCGGGCCCGGCCTCGGGCCACGAGAAGGTGCTGATCGTCGACTTCGGTGCGCAATATGCGCAGTTGATCGCGCGTCGGGTGCGCGACCAGCATGTCTTCGCCGAGATCGTTTCCGCGCGCGTGACGCCCGCGCAGGTGCGTGCGGCGAAGGGCCTGATCCTCTCGGGCGGTCCCGCGAGCGTTTATGGCCAAGGAGCCCCGACGATCGATCCGGAGGTGTTCCGACAGGGCACGCCGGTGCTCGGCATCTGTTACGGCATGCAGCTGATGGCCCACCTGCTCGGTGGCGAGGTCAAGCGAGCCGACAAGCGCGAATTCGGCCGCGCACGGATCGACGTCACGACGACCGACGGACTCTTCGGGGGGTTGGGACCCCACCTGGACGTCTGGATGAGCCACGGCGACAGCGTCGTCCATCCCGGAACGGGCTTCGAGACGACGGCGACTTCGCCGAGCACGCCCTTCGCCGCGGTGCGCCACCCCGGACTCGCCCTCCACGGCGTCCAGTTCCATCCCGAGGTCACGCACACGGCACAGGGCACGCAGATCCTCGGCAACTTCCTGTTCGGCGTCTGCGGCTTGAAGGGCGACTGGACGATGGGCTCGTTCATCGACGAGGCCGTCGCTTCCATCCGCGCGCAGGTCGGCCCGAAGGAATCGGTCATCTGCGGACTGTCGGGCGGCGTCGACTCGAGCGTCGCGGCGGTGTTGATTCACAAGGCGATCGGCGACCGTCAGACGTGCATCTTCGTCGACAACGGGCTCCTCCGCCTCGGCGAGGCCGACGAGGTCCGGAAGACGTTCGCCGAGTCGTTCCACATGAAACTGGTGTTCGCCGACGCGGGCGCACGCTTCCTCTCGGCGCTCGAGGGCGTGACCGATCCCGAGGAGAAGCGCCGTCGAATCGGACATACGTTCATCGACGTCTTCCAGCACGAGGCGAAGTCGGTCCCGGGCGCGGCGTGGCTCGCGCAGGGCACGCTCTATCCCGACGTGATCGAATCGACCGCCGCACACGGCGGTCCGACCGCGGTCATCAAGACGCACCACAACGTCGGTGGGTTGCCCGAGAAGCTGGGCTTTCGCCTGCTCGAGCCGTTCCGATTCCTCTTCAAGGACGAGGTCCGCGCGATCGGTCGGCGGCTCGGCGTCCCCGAATCGATCGTCGGGCGGCACCCGTTCCCGGGCCCGGGACTCGCCGTGCGCATCGTGGGCGAGGTCACGCCCGATCGCCTGCGCAAGTTGCGCGAGGCCGACGCGATCGTGACCGAGGAGATCCGCCGCGCCGGCGTCTACGACCGGCTGTGGCAGGCGTTCGCCGTCTTGATTCCGGTCAAATCGGTGGGAGTCATGGGCGACGAGCGGACCTACGACAACGTCGTCGCGATCCGCGCCGTCGAGAGCAGCGACGGCATGACCGCCGACTGGGCCCCGCTGCCGCCCGATCTGCTCGGCAGGATCAGCAACCGGATCAGCAACGAGGTGCGGGGCGTCAATCGGGTCGTCTACGACATCTCGTCGAAGCCTCCCGCGACAATCGAGTGGGAATGATGGAAACCGCGGATTCTCGGCCCGGGCGGCGCGATCCGGGGGAAACCGCGGATTCTCGGCCCGGGCTGCGCGATCCGGGGCCTCGTGGCCGCAGAGGCCACGTCGGCCCCGGCTCGCTTGCGCGGGCTCGAGAATCCACGGTTTCAGACGCCGCCGACTGAAGAGTCAGAACGGAAGAGAGTGAACGAGGCGGAGCGGAGAAGCAGAACGTGAAGTGGATCGTCGGGGCGTATGTCGTCGCGAGCCTGATCACGTTCGTCGTGTATGGATTCGACAAGCGGCGTGCCGGGCGCGGAGGGCGACGGGTGTCGGAGAGGACGCTTCATCTGCTCGAACTCGTGGGCGGGTGGCCGGGGGCGCTCGTCGCGGGGCGGATGTTTCACCACAAGACGGCGAAGACGTCGTATCGGGTCGTGAGGGGAGCGATCGTCGTGCTCCACCTCGCGG
>JANNRO010000504.1:0-12574 GCA_031401505.1 Planctomycetia bacterium | reverse complement strand
CTCTGGCTGGGTCAACCCGTACCGGCGCTCCCACACGCGCAGCGTCGCCACCGGCATGCGCAACATGCGCGCCACGACGCCGCTTCGGTGGCGCGACGGAGCCGCCGTGCCCGTTGCGGGCAGCGGTGGCTGCACCGGTGACTCAGTTCGTTTCATGCTGCCTGCTGTTTGACGTTGATTTGACGTTTACTTGACGCTGATTTGACGCCGACTATACAACGCTTTACTGCACATGGCT
The DNA here is from genome assembly GCA_031401505.1 of Planctomycetia bacterium. Classification (GTDB taxonomy): domain Bacteria; phylum Planctomycetota; class PLA2; order PLA2; family JAEUHO01; genus JANNRO01. The sequence goes on along the minus strand of JANNRO010000504.1, from coordinate 12,336 downwards.
TTCACATGTACTCAGTGTGAATCGGTAATGTCGTACACTCCGTTCGATGATGACTCGCAAACGTCACTCTGTTGCAGTAGTGGGTGCCGGCCTTGCCGGGGCCACCGTGGCGCATGCGCTGGCGCTGGCTGGGCACCCGGTACACGTGTTCGACAAGGCCCGTGGGCCGGGGGGTCGCCTGGCCACCCGCCGGGTCGCTCGAGTTCCTGGCGACGGGCGGCATCTATCTCGGTGGCGGACTGGCACCCCGTCTGCTCTCGTGGCTCAGGCGTCCGGCATTTCTCGAGGCGTTCCGTGCGAAGGGGCGCATGCGTCCGATCCTCGAGTCAATTCCCGTGCGCGTGATCCTGGAGCCGCGCGCGGCGTTGTTCGGGGCAGCGAGGCACGCCGCCGGGCAGGGCGGGACACCATGAAGGTCGATCCGCTTCAGCGCTATCTCCACGTGCTGTCCGACGAGGAGGCGCTCGCCGACGCCGTGGCGCAGGCGATCCTTGCCACCGCCGACGCGATGGTTCGCGAGCACGGTGCGTTCCGGATCGCGCTGGCCGGAGGGAATACGCCTCGGCGAACCCATGCGGCGCTGCTTCGGCGGGGCCTGGCGGCGCGCGCCGATCTGGCGGTATGGGACCTCTGGTTCGGCGATGAGCGATGCGTCCCGCCCGGCGACGCGGCCAGCAACGCTCGGATGGTGGACGAGTCGCTGCTGGAAGGGCTCCGCGTCCGACCGACGGTTCACCGGGTGCCCACCGAACTCGGAGCGGCGAGCGTCATCGCAGCGGCCTACGAGGCCGAGCTGGTCCGCGCGTTCGCGCTGCGGCCGGGCGCGATACCGGTCTTCGACATGGTCCTGCTCGGTCTCGGCGCCGATGGGCACACGGCGTCGATTTTCCCCGGAGACGCGGCGCTCGGCGAGCGCCGCCGCCTCGTCGCCCCCGCGAAGAGCCCCAAGCCGCCGCACGACCGCGTCACGCTGACGCTCCCGGTGCTTTGCGCGGCGTCGATGGTGCTCTTCGTCGTGTCCGGCGCCGACAAGGCGCCCGTGCTCCGGCTGGCGCTCGACGAAGACATGGGCCTTCCCGTCGACGAGGTCCGTCCGACGAGCGGGATCGTCAATTTCTTCGCCGACGCGGCCGCCGCCTCGCTCGTGAGAAAGCACAAGTAGCGGCGCATCCATGGCCCCCGCCGCCCCCTTCCCTCCGACGACCGCCGAAGACCGCCGCCTCGCCGACGACGCGGCGAGAAGAGCCAACTGGAAACGGTGGGGGCCCTACCTCTCGCAACGCCAGTGGGGGACGGTCCGCGAGGACTACTCGGCGAACGGCGACGCGTGGAACGACTTTCCGCACGAGCACGCGCGGTCGCGGGCATACCGCTGGGGCGAGGACGGCCTGCTCGGCATCTGTGATCGGGAGGGGCGGCTCCATCTCGCGCTGGCGCTGTGGAATGGCAAGGACCCGATCTTGAAGGAGCGCCTTTTCGGGCTCACCAATGGCGAGGGCAATCACGGCGAGGACGTCAAGGAGGCGTACTTCCATCTCGACTCGACGCCGACCCACTCGTATACGAAGGCGCTCTACAAGTACCCGCTCGACGAGTATCCGTACCAGCGCTTGCGCGAGGAGAACCGCCGCCGGGGCGTCGAGGAGCGCGAGTTCGAACTCGAAGACACCGGAGTCTTCGATCAGGACCGCTACGTCGACGTCTTCGTCGAGCATGCGAAGGCATCTCCCGACGACGTGCTCGCCCGATGGACGTTGGTCAATCGCTCGCGCGCCGTCGCGACCCTCGACGTGCTGCCCACGCTCTGGTTTCGCAACACCTGGTCCTGGGGGCGGGAGGGCGAGGACTACGCCTCGCGTCCCGAACTGTCGCGCGACGGCGATCGCGGGATCAAGGCGGTCCATCCGACGCTCGGCGGGTTCCGATTCGTCGTGGGGCCGGGCGCCGACGGCAAGGCGCCGGAGTTGCTCTTCACCGAGAACGAGACGAACGCGAAGCTGCTCTTCGGGGCCGAGAACCCGACCCCGTTCGTCAAGGACGCCTTCCACGAGTACGTGATCGATCGGCGTCGCGAGGCCGTCAATCCCGAGGGGCGAGGGACGAAGGCTGCGGCGCGCTACCACGTGAGGATTCCGGCCGGGGGCCAGATCGTCTTGCGCGCGCGGCTCTGCTCGTCCGGCGCGTCGACCCTCGCATCCGACGTGGATCCTGCCGACGCCACCGCGTTCGACGCGATCTTCGACGTCCGTCGCGCGGAAGCCGACGAATTCTACGCCGCGAAAATTCCGGCCGATCTCCCGCCCGAGCAGGCGCGGGTCAATCGGTCGGCCTACGCGGGGCTTCTCTTCTCGAAGCAGTTCATGCACTACAGCGTGCGCGACTGGCTCGCGGGCGACCCGGCCCAGCCCGCACCGCCGCGCCGGCGCCTGACCGGTCGCAACTCGGACTGGAAGCATCTCTACAACCGCGACGTGATCGCGATGCCCGACCCGTGGGAGTACCCGTGGTACGCGGCCTGGGACCTCGCCTTCCACACGATCGCGTTCGCAGGCATCGATCCGCAGTTCGCGAAGGAGCAGTTGCTGCTGTTCCTGCGCGAGTGGTACATGCATCCGAGCGGGATGCTCCCGGCGTACGAGTGGAACTTCTCCGACGTCAATCCACCGGTTCATGCGTGGGCGTGCTGGCGCGTCTACAAGATGTCCGGGCCTCCCGGACGGCGGGATCGCGTCTTCCTGGCGCGGGTGTTCCAGAAACTGACGCTCAACTTCACCTGGTGGGTGAACCGGAAGGACGACGAGGGGAACAACCTCTTCTCCGGCGGATTCCTCGGGCTCGACAACATCGGCGTCTTCGACCGCAGCAAGCCTCTGCCTGCCGGGGGGCACCTCGAGCAGGCCGATGGGACGGCGTGGATGGCGTTCTATGCCGGGACGATGCTCTCGATGGCGCTCGAACTTGCGAAGGGGGACGCCGCCTATGAGGACATGGCGTCGAAGTTCCTGGAGCACTTCATCGCGATCGCGGAGGCGATGAACACGTTCGGCGGAACGGGGCTCTGGGACGAGGAGGACGGCTTCTTCTACGATCAACTGCACTTGGACGCAGAGTCGCACCCGATGCGCGTCCGTTCGATGGTCGGGATCGTGCCGCTCTTCGCGGTCGAGGTGATCGAGGACGGCCTCATGTTCCGACTACCGGCCTTCCTGAAGCGGCTCCGGTGGCTGCTCGCCAATCGCAAGGACCTCGCCGGTCGGATCGGCCATCTTGAACCCCTGAAGGGTCGTGCGCACCACGTGCTCGCGATCGCGTCGAAGGATCGGCTGGTGCGCGTGCTCCGGTACGTGCTCGACGAGAACGAGTTCTTCTCCCCGCATGGGGTGCGCTCGCTCTCGCGACACCACAAGCAGCATCCGTTCGTGCTCGAGTTGGGTCGCGAGGAGCGTCGAGTGGGTTACGAGCCGGGCGAATCGCAGTCGCGACTCTTCGGCGGCAACTCGAACTGGCGCGGCCCCGTCTGGTTCCCGATGAACTACCTGCTCATCGAGGCGCTCCGACGCTACCACCACGCGTACGGTGACGAATTGAAGGTCGAGTGCCCCACGGGATCGGGCCGCTTCCTGACGCTCGGAGAGGTCGCCAACGAGATCTCGCGCCGACTCTCGACGCTCTTTCTCCCGGGCGCCAACGGCACGCGCCCGTGCTTCGGGGGCGACGAGCGCTTCCGCGACGACCCGCACTGGAAGGACCTCCCTCTCTTCCACGAGTACTTCGACGGCGATACGGGCCGCGGGCTGGGCGCCAGTCATCAGACCGGGTGGACCGCACTCATCGTGCGGTTGAAGACCGGCGAGGCCGGCGATCGTCGGACCTGAGTCCGAGCGGCCGCCGGGACGCACGGGTCGCGAGCCCATCGGCGAGCGTACGATCGCCGTGACCTCCGTCACGCCCTGCGGACACGATCGATCCATGCCCGATTGGCTCAAGAACCACGACACGCTCCTCTGGTCGCTGGGCACGGCGTCGGTGGTGATGTTCGTCGCGAGCCTGATCGTCCTTCCCGCGATCGTCGTCCGCATTCCGGCCGACTACTTCGCGCACGTCGAGCGACCGCGCGACCCGTTGGCGGGCCGATCGCTCCGCGTCCGGATCGTGCTGCTCGTGCTCAAGAACCTGCTCGGGTTCGTGCTGATCCTCGCGGGTATCGCCATGCTCGTGCTGCCGGGGCAGGGCTTGCTGACGATCCTCATCGGGCTCTTTCTCGTCGACGGTCCGGGCAAGTACCGGCTCGAGCGATGGCTCATCGCCCGGCCCGCGATCCACCGCCCCCTCAACTGGCTCCGCCGCCGCAGAGGCCGCGCCCCGCTCGAATGGCGGCCGCCCGAAGCGCCCGCACCAGGCTCTCGGTAGCGCGGATCGGTGATTTGAGCGTCGGACGCGGGGCCCATTCGCCGATCGGACGCTACTTGGCAAGCGGCGCCAATTCGACGTCGTAGGACTTGCCCCGTTCCGCGGCGACGATCGCTTCGTGCGTGGGATGGTCATCCCGTTCGTGGACGCGCACTCGCCACGTCCCGGGAGGAAGTCCGTCGAACGTGAAGCGCCCATCGGCGTCCGATTCCGTGGACGCGTTCCACGCGAACTTGGCGCGCCGAGCACCCACTCGCACCTTCGCCAGCGGCAATCCTCCTGCGTCTCGCACGATGCCCGAGAGCTTCGCCCCGGGGGCGAGCCCGAGCGAAGTTCGTTCCGTGGATGAACTGCCCTCGCCTACGAGCAACGGGCCCTCGGCCACGTGGTTCCCGACCGTGATCGTGACCCTGTAGACGCCGGGTCGGAGCGTCTCGTCGACGTCCCCCTCGTTTCCGACGTTGGGCGTGGACACGACCCGCCCATCGGACGACGAATAGACGATCGCCCTGCGAGGCGTCGGAATGGGGACGAACGGTCGACCCGGTTCAAGTACCCGCAATCGAACCTGCATCGACTCCTCGAGTCGCAACGTGATCTCCGACGCCTCGGGACCGATGCCGTCCGCTCGTGCGCGATGCTCGAGCGGACCGGATGCGGTGACGCTGTACGTCCCCAAGGGCAGGCGCGACGCCTCGAACCGACCGGCACCATCGGGGCGGACGGTCAGCGTTCGCGGAGCGTCGTCGGGGAACGCCGGATCGAGCGGGTCCCGTGCGATCCAGATCCACGCAGCGACCGCGGCGTCGGGCCAGTCCGATTCGTCGGAGCCCGCCCCGAAGAAGACGCGCCCCGTGATCGTCATCCCCCGTGCGGGTGGCTCGAGCATGCAATCGACGCCGGCGCCCGGAGGAACCCGCACGTCGACGGCATTCCCTGCGGCGAACTCGTTCACGACGCGCAGTTTCCAAAGGCCCTCCGCGACGGACAGTCGAAACGTGCCATCCGCATGAAGGCTCGTTCCCGCCGCGGGGGAGACTGCGCCGTCGATCGAGGTGGCCTCGACGAAGGCCTCCCGGATTCCGCCCCCGTCGGCGAGGTTGACGCGACCCGCGACGATGCCCATTCTTCGCAGGACCACGACGACGTCCGCTCGGCCGCCGTCGATCGGCGTGCGTCCGCGCTCGAAGCCTTCGAGTGCTGCGACCACGTCGACGGCCCCGTCCGGAACGTCGTCGATCGTGAAGCGCCCGGTCGTGTCCGTCGCCTTCTCCGAGTTGCCCTGCCAACCATATCCCTTCGGGCGAGCTTCCCACGAGACGCGAGCGTCGACGATCGGTGCGCCCCGCACGTCGCGCACGATGCCCTCAACGGCGCGGGTCGCCAGCATCGGGACCGTGACGTCGGTCGTCCTGTCCTCGGACAACTCCACGGTGATCGGCGCGCTCGCGAGGCTGAGCGTCGTTGCCGCGATCACGTATGACCCCGGCTCGAGCCTTTCGCTGAACTCGACGACGCCGCCCTTCGCCCATCCGAAGTCCTGCAACGAGTCGCCGCCGAACTCCCGATCGCGGTCCACCCACATGTGCACTTCGTCGTCGTCGGTGACGGCGTCGCCCGTCAGTTTGAAGACGAGCCTCGGGCGCCGGTCTCGTCGAAGTCGGACGTAGATCGAATCCGAGTCTCCGTCGCGGTCAGCCACGATGGGATCGAATCCGACCTTTCGGATCCGGCACGCACGACCGATCCGGAGCGATGCACAGCCCGCGCGGTCGGTCGAAACCGTCGGTCCCATCGATCCACTCGTGACCGACGCGCCTTCGAGTGGGACGCCGTGCTCGTCCACCACCCAGACGGTGTGTTTGGTCGCCGAATCGTCGGCCTCGACGGATTCGACCGCGGCGCCGTCGGCGGCGGGAGGCGTTCGCTTCGCTGTTCGTCCATCGTGCGCTCGGGCGCCCGATAGGTCCGTTGCTTCGGTGCCCGCCCGACGCGGGTTTCGACGCTCGGATGCATCGGCGTCCGATTCCTCGGACCCATCGCGTGTCCGAACGACGAGCCCGATCGCTCCGACGACCAGCACGCTCAGCGCCAGGAGAACCGGGACTCGCGTTCGCTTCATCGACCCTCGATCCTCGGACCGGGCCTCCGTCCAGCCGAGTGTACCGAAACGGATTGCGGTGCCGCACCCGGAGGCGGGAAGGGGTGTCCCCGCCCTGCGTTTCGATGATGGGCATCGTTTCGAACGTCTCGGGAGGATTCCATGCTCGGTCGTCTCACATTGCTTTCGCTCGCGTTCGCCGCCACCGGGCTCGGCGGGTGCGTCTCGAATCGACGCTGTCGCCCCTGCTGCGATTCTCCCGAGGTCGTCGTCGTTCCGACGGACGGGACGGCCGTAGCCGTCGAGTCGCCCGAAGCCGTCGCGGCACGCCGCGCGACCGCGATCCGCATGATGGACGAGGCGAGGGCTCGCACGGCCTACCTCCCGATGAAGTCGGAGGACGAAGCGCGGAAGTCGATGCCGTCGATGGAAGATTTCCCCGTCGTGCCGAACCTGATCCGCATCGCGGCGGTGATGCCGAAGACGATGGAAGCCGAGATGGAGGCGTGGGACGCGCTGCGGCGCGAGGGCACGGTGGACAAGCGACTCCTGAGCGACGTGTTCTACGTCGTCTCGAAGAGCAACGAATGCGGCCACTGCATGGGCCACATCGTGTTCAGCGCGGGTCTCCGAGAGACTGGGGCCGCGAAGAAGCCGATCGAGAAGGTGCTCGACATCGACGCGGAGTCGAGTCTGGATCCGCGCCGCCGCGCGACGTTCGCCTTCGCGCGCAAGGTGAGTCGCGACCCGCACTCGGTCGGGCCCGCCGACATCGAGTCGCTCCGACCCTTCTTCAAGGACAAGCAGATCGTCGAGTTGATCCTCGTGATCAATCGCTACCGGACGATGAACACGCTCGCCGAGGCGTTCGGCTCGCCGCTCGAGACGATCAACGTCTTCGACCCGAAGAACGCGAAGCCCAAGCCGGACGCGAAGGGGACCGGCGGGGCGAAGCCCGGGGAGTCGAAGTCCGAGGATCCGAAGGCCGACGGGAGGAAACCGGATGCGAAGTCCGATGCCGCGTCGGGCGCCACTCCCGCCCCCGTAGCGGACCCGGCACCCGCCCCGTCCCCGGCGCCCGAAGAACCGCCGATGCCTTCAAAGTAGGCGTTCCGACGCGGAAGTCCGATTCCGGCCTCCCCGGTCGAAACGCCCGGACCCGCGTCATGTCCGGATCGGATGGACTGACGGCGCGTCAACCCTTGACGTGGTGGTAGATTGCGCGCCGCATGAAGCGCAAGCCGCCCCCGAAGCCGGTCTCGAAGGCGCCTCGATCGAGCGTCACGGCCGATCGACATCGCCGTGATTTCGAGGAGCGGGATCGGAAGATCCGCGAGGCGGCCAAGCGGCTCCTGGCCGAGCGTGGGCTCCACGGCTTCTCGATGGACGACGTCGCCGAGGCCATCGAATACAGCAAGGGCACCGTCTACCTCCACTACACGAACAAGGAGGACGCGCTTGTGGCCTCCTGCGCGGTGGCGATCGGCGACCTCGCGAATTGGCTCGAGCGCGCGGCCGCCTACCCCGGGAGCCCCCGCGAGCGCATGGCGGCGATCGCCGAGTCGCATGCGCAGTTCGTGCGCGAGAACCCCGTCAACTTCAGCACCGTCCCGATCATGCACTCGCCGACCGTGCTCGAGAAGGCGGCGCCCGAGCGCCTCCTGGCGATGGACAAAGCGCTCGCGCGCACGCTGGCGGCGTGCACAGGCGTCGTCCGGGATGCCGTTGCATCGCGCGATCTGACGCTGCCCGCGAAGACCCGCCCCGAGGACGTCACGTTCGCGCTGTGGGCATTGATGTTCGGTTCCTACATGATCCTCGACATCCACGCCCCCGATGGGTTGCTCGGCGTCACCGACCCCGCCGCCGCGGTGCGCCTCCACTTCGAGACGTACATGGATGGGCTCGGCTGGAAGCCCATGCTTCGGGCCGAGGAAACGGCCGCCTCGCATCGAAAGATCCGCGCGACCCTCTTCCCACCGGAGACTCGACCCGGGACTCGGTAGGTCGCCTCTCTTTTCCGGCGCTCGTTGACGTTTCGTCAATTCGTGCCGCTTCGTTCACACGACGTTCGGATCGGATTTCCATGACGCACTCCCTGCTCCCAGGCGCCCCCCGTTTGCTGGCGCTCGCCGCCGTGCTCTGCGCCGCGGCGTGCGGCCAGGCGCCCGCACCGGCCCCCATGCAGCGGCCGCCGACACCGGTCACGGTCTTCACGGCGGTCGCGAACGACGTGCCGCTCTATCTGGATCAGATCGGGCGCGTCGTCGCAAGCCAGTCGGTGTCGATCATGCCGCGGGTCTCGGGTCCGATCACCTCGATCGACTTCACCGACGGTGCCGATCTCGCGGTGGACGCCGCGCTCTTCCACATCGACGACAAGCCGTACAAGGCTCGTCACGCCGAAGCCGCGGCGCGCGTCACGTCCGCCGAGGCCGACGCGGCGCAGATGACCGCCGCGCGCGCGACGGCCAACGAACGGATCGCGACGGCGAAAAGCCGGGTCGAGGAGGCGCGGGCCGCGATCACGTCGGCGCGAGCGACCGCCGAGGAGATCCGATCCGACGTCGCCGCGGCCGAGGCCGACGCGGCGCGTGCCACGGCCGACGTTCAACGGTTCGAGGGCGCGTCGGGCGCCGTCTCGTCGATGGACCTCGACCGGATGCGCGCGGAGTCGAGGTCGGCGGCCGCCAAGTTCGCGTCGGCCAAGCGACGTGAGGCGGCGGCCGTCGCGCAACTGCTCCAGGCGGAAGCCGTCGCCAAGACGGCCGACGCGGGCGTGCGCGAGGCGGAGTCGCTCCTCGTGGAGGCCGACGCCAAGGTCGCTTCGATGGCCGCCGCGGTCGTCGCGGCACAGGCCGCGGTCGAGACCGCGTTCCTCGACGTCGGGTACTGCACGATCAAGGCGCCCGTCGCCGGACGCGCGGGTCGGCGCCTGATCGACGTCGGGAACATCGTGAAGGCCAACGAGAGCGTGCTGCTGTCGATCCAGACGAACGACCCGGTCGACGTCGAATTCACGATCCCCGAGAAGCAGTTGACCTCGGTCCAGGCGAATCTCGCCCGCGTCGCCAAGGCGAAGGGAACGCTCGAGGCCGAAGTGCGAATCCCCGACGACAGCGGCGAGGCCCGCAAGGGCACGCTCGCCTTCCTCGACAACATGGTTCTCGACGCGACCGGGACGGTGAGACTGCGTGCGAGGCTCGCCAACGCCGACGGGCGCTTCTGGCCCGGTCGGTTCGTCAATGTCCGGCTCGTGCTCGACACGTTGAAGGGTGCCGTGATGATCCCGTCCGGCGCCGCACAGGCGACCGACGACGGTGGCATGGTCTTCGTCGTGAAGGGCGACTCGACCGCCGAGTTGCGCCCGGTCCGGCTCGGTCAACGCCAGGGCGCACTCGTCGTCGTCTCGTCCGGCCTCGTCGCGGGCGAGCGCGTCATCGTGACTGGGCAGATGATGCTGATGCCGGGGGGGCCGGTGTCGGTGATCGAGCCCGCCGCGGCTCCGGCGGCAATGCCGGGGCCCGCCGCACCGCCCGCGATGAGCGAGGGCCCGGGCAAGTGAGCCTCTCCGCGACGTTCGTCCACCGCCCCGTCATGACGACGGTCGCGACCCTCTCGGTCGTGCTGTTCGGCGTCCTGTGCTTCCTGAAACTCCCGGTCAACGACCTCCCGGCCGTCGACTATCCGGTCATCCAGGTGCAGGCCAGTTACCCGGGCGCTTCCCCCGAGACGGTCGCGAACAACGTCGCGACGCCGCTCGAGCGCCAGTTCATGCAGATCAACGGACTGAAACTCGTCACGTCGAAATGCACGCAGGGGCAGGCGAGCCTGACGCTGGAATTCGAACTCGACAAGAGTCTCGACGCCGCCGCGACCGACGTCCAGACCGCGATCTCGCAGGCGACGCCCAACCTCCCGATCGATCTGCCGGCGCCTCCGACGTTCTCGAAGACGAATCCCAACGACAAGCCGATCCTCTACATCGCGATGACGAGCGATACGGCGTCGCAGGGGACGCTCTACGACTTCGCATCCACCCAGGTCGGCCAGCGCATCAGCATCCTGCCGGGCGTCTCGCGCGTCGACGTGTTCGGCACGAAGTCCGCGATCCGCGTCAAGGCCGACATCTCGGCGCTGGCCGCCCGCGGGCTGACGATTGCCGACATCGACGCCGCGATCCGGGCGGGTACCAGTTCGATCGGCGCCGGCCAACTCGACGAGTCGTCGGGCACGATCCTCGTGCGGCCGAGCGGTCAGCTCGAGACCGCCGAGCAGTACGCCGATCTGACCGTCAAGTCGGTCGACAAGGCGCCCGTGCGCCTGCGCGACGTGGCGACCGTGACCGACTCGGTCGCCGACGAGCGCGTACGGATGCGCTTCTGGATCCGCGGCCGTGGGGCGCCCAAGCACACCGTCGTCGTCGCGGTCAACCGACGCGCGGGCGCCAACGCCGTCGAGGTCGCGCAGGCTGTGCGGGGCCTCCTGCCGGTGGTCCAGGCCGAGCTTCCGGGGTCCATCACGATCACCCCGATCTACGATCGGTCCCGCACGATCGTCACGTCCGTCAAGGACGTCGAGGAAACGCTACTCATCGCATTTGCGCTCGTCGTGCTCGTGATCTTCGTCTTCCTCGGTCGCGTCACCGACACGCTGATCCCGGTCGTCGCGCTCCCGCTCTCGCTGCTGATCACGTTCATCGCCATGCAGATGCTCGGCTACAGCATCGACAATCTCTCGCTGATGGCGCTGACGCTGGCCATCGGCTTCCTCGTCGACGACGCGATCGTGTTCCTCGAGAACACCGTGCGACGCATGGAGCGCGGCGAGAAGGCGTTCGAGGCGACGCTCGCGAGTGCCAAGGAGATCAGTTTCACGATCCTCTCGATGACGATCTCGCTCGCCGCGGTGTTCATTCCGCTCGTGTTCATGTCGGGGGTCGTCGGACGCATCTTCCGCGAGTTCTCGGTCACGATCATCGTGGCGATCCTCGCGTCGGGCCTCGTGTCGCTGACGCTGACGCCGCTCATGTGCTCGCGGCTCCTGAAGGAGCGGGGCCACGGCTCCAAGAAGACGTGGATGGAGCGCGCCGTCGGGGGGGCCGAGAGGAAAGTCCTCGGCGTCTACGGGACGACGCTCGACTGGTTCCTGACGCACCGGTGGGTGTCGGCGGTGACGTGGGTCGCCTGCCTCGCGGGCACGGTCGTGCTGTTCACCGGTCTGCCCAAGGCGTTCCTGCCGACCGGCGACAGCAGCTTTCTCTGGGGCGTCATGATCGCGCGCGAGGGGTCGTCGCCCGAGCAGATGCACGCGATCCAGGATCGGGCCGACGAGGCCGTGCGAGCCGACCCCGCCGTGCGAGCGACCTTCACGATGACGGGAAACGGGAAGTTCGTCGCGTCGAACCAGGGGTTCCTCCTCGCGTTCCTGAGGCCTCCCGACCAGCGCGGGCCGATCGCGAACGTGGCGGGCGGGCTCATGGGCGCCGTCGGCTCCGTCCCCGGCGTGATGACGATCATGCGCCCGTTCCCCGTCCTCGAGATCTCGACCGGCGCGACGAACCAGAACCTCGGACAGTTCTCCTACGCCCTCTCCGGCGTCGACGCGAAGGAAGTCTACGACGTCGCCTCGAAGCTGATGATGCGTCTGTACGCCTACAAGGGCTTCATGATGGTGATCTCCGATCACTTCGCGTCCACGCCGAGCGTCGACGTCTCCGTGCGTCGCGATCAGGCGAAGGTACGCGGCGTCTCCGAGACCCGAATTCTCGAGCTCCTCCGCACGGCCTACTCGCAGAACTACGTCTACCTGATCAAGACGCCGTC